>SKQJ01000255.1 GCA_007119075.1 Bacteroidales bacterium
ATGTATTCGTATTCAGAATTTCACTCTCATGAATCTTGCCATGATAATATTTTCCTTCTATTTTGTGAGGATAGCGAAAATATCATCATGGACGATTCATAAAATTTTGATTTTAACCGGGAAAATAACAGCACGGTTCCGAAGAAACAGGGCATCCGGATTATGTGAGTGACCGGGCGAACCCTTCTCCGGATTCCCGGAAAAACCTGAGAGTTTTTTCATGGCTGGCTGATTCCTGTACTTCTGAATGCATCCCGGAATGAGCGTCTCCCGCTGAAAATACTATTTTCCATCTCCGTCAGATATAACTCATCATCTGCCAGAGGCGTGGAGGAGTGAATCTGATGTGATTGAAGCATTTTCCGGAATTCCTCAAGTTCGAGCAGGACCGACACCATTTTGCCCTTTATATATGAATCGGTTTCACGGGCAATCCTGTCCTTTAATTCGAATATCCTGAGGTTAAGGCTGTAGATCCGTGCCTGGCTGTTGTTCAGGGTTTCATCGGTTTCCATAATTGCATTTATTGATTCAAATTGCTTTCAGGGTAAAGGGGAATGTTTTGCAGGAGCTTATTCAAATTCCTTTTCATGATATATGAGAAGCGGCAGCCTTGCTTTTTTTATAACCTTTTTGGTGGTGCTCGATTTGAATATCCTTTCAAAAAATGTCCTGTTTGCCTTAAGCAATACGATAAGCTGTGCGCCGGCATTTATTGCATAATCGTTCAGGTTTTCGGCCAGCCCCTTATCGTTTTCGTCGGTCAGGGATTCGACTTCAATTTTATTGTAATTTGTGCCTGCAGCTATATTTTCGCGGAATTCCGTCAATTTTTCCTGTTCTTTCTGATCGTCCGAATCAATAATATGCAGGGCTGTTATATCAGGTGAAAAGCTGTCTGTAAATGCAATGAGTTTTTTTATGCTCTCTGCATCCCTTTGATTATAGTCAGTTGCATACACTATTTTTCGGGGCTGCTGATAGTTTGCTCCGTGGGGAATAAGCAATGCCGGACAATTGGCGTCCATGATCAGCTGTGTGTTGGTATCAAGCACCCAGAAACCTTCTTCATGCCGGTTTTCAACAAGAAGCATATCGGCTTTGTTGTCTTCCACATATTTGTTGACAACAATATCCAGTGCCCCTGTTTCGGTATCTACATCTGCTGAAATCCTGGAAGAGATTTCTTCAGGGACTTTTTCAAGCTTTTCCCTGATCGTCCTGAGGGCAATTCTATGTTCTTCCTCTATCCGGGCTACATCAATCTCGGTGCCCGCGGGATGGGAGGTAGCGGCTGCCGTACCCGTTGTGAGCGTGTAGGCGGCCGGATTCAGCACATAAATCAGCTGAAGGCCATATCCCATATCCGCGGCCATTTCGGCGGCATATCTTATAAATGTTTCTGAATTGACCGGACTGTTGATAAGTGCAAGTAAAGTTTTCATGTTATTTTTTTTTGGGGGTCGTGAAATTCATTTGTACCGACAGAATGTATATCCGTTATCGGACAGGTGACGTTTTTTGTTCCATTTAGTTAAGGTAGTGGCAAAAGCTATTCCATTTATAAGGTAAATTTTTGACGGAGGGTGTAATTATATCATAATAAAGCATCTTTGACCTATATTAGGCTCTATGGCCGAAGACATGCATAAAACAACAATTGGGGAAAAATGCCCCAGTTTTTTTCTTTGTTAAATGATGGTTAAAAGCAGGCTTAATTGAATTATAATTATATTTTTGCAGGTAATAATATCTTCGGAAAAGGGCCGGTTTTCAGCGGCCCGGGGTTACAGGGATCTAAAGGTAATGCACAGGCTCCGCTGCTATGGAAGATATTATATTCGGTCCTGGTATAATTTATAAATCGGAGAACATGAGGAAAACGTATGAATCTGGCTGCAATTCACCGAAAGGCCATCACACAGATGCAGCCGACCAATTATACAACCTGGAGAGTCTCATAAAAATGGCGGACAATGATGAGGTTTTTGTAAAACAGACCCTTGGCATTTTTGTGCAAAATTCAGATGCTGCCTTACAGGACCTCACCGGATCGCTCCGGGAAAATGACTGGAAAAGAGTAGGCGAAATCGCCCATAAAATTCTGCCGTCCTGCCGTCACCTGGAAGCAAACTTCGTCATACCCCGGCTGGTTGAGCTGAAAAACAGGACGTTGTATGATGACAATCCCCCTGACGTTTCCCGGCTTGTTCAGGAAACCATTTTCGAGCTCGGCAGGGTTTCCGAAAGCCTGAAAAAAGAGATCGGGCTTTAAACGCTCTTTCGGCTCCGGATGGCCTCTTTTCGCCGGCCCGCAAATCATCAAAAGCTGCTGAAACATAAAATAAGAAAAGAATTAATCCGTTAATTGTTATTGAATTTTTATTGGCTCTTGCCCCTCTTTTTTTTGTTCTTTGTTTAAATATGCTCATATGGTAAAGCTTTTTCTTATTCTGGCAGGTCTGATTCTTGCCGGTTCAGAAAAATATGCTGATGAAGGTCCACTGGTGCCCGGTGCCGACTGGGTTGCGGAACTGGAGGAGCAGTTCGCCAGGATTGAAAATTCCCTGGACGGCAGTTTCGGCATATATGTAAAGCACCTTGGTGACAACCGGTCTTTGGGCCATAACGCCGGTCATTCGTGGTATCTTGCATCGGCAACCAAGATCCCTATGGCAATTGCCATTCTCCGGAAGGTTGAGGCAGGAGAGCTCTCGCTCGATGATGAGCTCATTCTTCGTGAATCGGATTATGTCGACGGGGCCGGGGATATTTTATGGCAGAAACCCGGGGCTAAGTACAGAATATCCGTGTTGCTGGAAAAGATGATCCAGGACAGCGACAATTCGGCAACCGACATGCTATTCGGGCTTATCGGTGAAGAAGAGCTCAACCGGGTCATCAGGCAAACAATGGTTGCCGAAGGGTTTAACAGGATAACTTCAATTTTGCAGGTCCGTCACGATGCCTATAGCGAATTTCATGAAAACGCCGTTCATCTGAGCAATATGGATATTCTCTATGTAAATGGTTCCCGTTGCCGGGTTGAACGGATGGATCGTCTTCTGAAATTGCTGTCAGTCGACAGGACGGAGGTCAAGGCCGGGTCGGTAGCGGAAGCGTTCGAACGTTATTACGACCGGCAGCTGAATTCCGGGAATCTTGAATCAATGGTGCTTTTGCTGGAACGGCTTTACAGGGGCGAACTCCTTTCGGAGGACCATACCCGCTATCTTCTGGATGTGATGGCCGGGGTGAGGACCGGGGACAGGCGGATCAAGGCCGGGCTATCTGAAGGATACCGGTTTTACCATAAAACGGGAACACAAATTAACCGCACAGTCCATGTCGGCATCATTC
>SKQJ01000416.1 GCA_007119075.1 Bacteroidales bacterium
TCCCTGTTTTTCCTGGTTATTGCAACCCTGATCTTTCTTGATTTCAGGCATGAATTTTCGGAAGGGTTCATCACTTCCTTTCTTTATTTCCAGTTTGGCCCTTCTGTTATAAGAATGCTGCAGGGAATAGCTTTGGTGGCAACCGGTTTCATAATAATCCTTGTGCTGACCGCGCTGTTTGGAAGGGTTTACTGTTCAACAATATGTCCTCTGGGCATCTTCCAGGACGTCATCTCCTGGTTTTCGATAAAGCTGAGAAAGAAAAAAAGACCCTACAAGCATGCCAGGCCTCATAATATACTCAGGTATTCCCTGCTCGGCCTTACGGTGCTGTTCCTTGTGTCCGGAAGCATATTCCTTTTGACGCTTCTTGATCCCTACAGCAATTTCGGGCGGTTCATAACCTATTTTGCCCGGCCGGGTGCGGTGGAGGCAAATAACTGGCTGGCATCTTTTTTAACGGGAAGGGGTGTTTATACATTCTTTCCTGTCAGCGAGCCCTCCATAAGATGGGAAATAATGGTTTTTCCGCTGCTTATGCTGGGACTCGTTGTCGGATTGTCCTGGAAGAACGGCCGGTTGTACTGTAATACTGTGTGTCCAGTAGGAACCCTGCTTGGATATGCTTCCAAATGGTCGAGATACCGTATTCATATCGATGAAAAATCCTGTACAATGTGCGGCCGGTGCAACAGGATATGCAAATCCTCATGCATTAATTTCAAGGAGTCGGAAATAGATTTTACCCGCTGCGTAGCCTGTTACAACTGTCTCTCGATATGCCCGGATGATGCCATCAAGTATTCTGCCGTCCACCGGCAAAAACTGTCCGGCAACGAGCCTGCCGCTTCCGCGGAAACCGGCCAGCATGCCGATACTTCTAAGCGGAATTTCCTGCTCACCTCAATGGCAATGCTGTTTGGGATCAACCGTTATTCAAAAGGTTCGGACAGCCATATACCGGAGCCGGCGCAGGAAACCAAAATTCCGGAGGACAGGGACTGCCCGGTGGTTTCTCCTCCCGGTTCCCGATCGATTGATCATTTCAACAGTGCCTGTACCGCCTGCACCCTTTGTGTCGGTGTCTGCCCGACCCATGTGCTCCAGCCTTCATTGTTTGAATATGGCATAGGCGGGTTTCTTCAGCCGCGCATGGATTTTCATTCCGGTTTCTGTAATTTCGACTGCACTGCCTGCGGAGAGGTTTGTCCTACCGGTGCCATCCTGCCGCTTACCCGCGACCAGAAACATGTTGCCCAGATAGGTGTCGTTAAGTTCGAAAAGGAGAACTGTGTGGTCTATACCGATAATACCTCCTGCGGTGCCTGTTCCGAGCATTGCCCCACACGCGCATGCGATATGGTGCCCTATATCGGGGAGCTCACCATTCCCGAAGTCAACCAGGATACCTGCATCGGATGCGGCGCATGTGAATACATTTGTCCCACCCGCCCGTACCGGGCCATTTACGTTGACGGGAACCGAAGGCATGAAGTTGCCGACCGACCTGAGACCCAGGCGGTAGATAAAGAAGTGGATTTCGAGGAATTTCCGTTCTGACTGCTACTGAGCGCCTGAATGGACTCAAAGAAGGAGGCGCTGGGAACCCGGCCGGTGCCCGTATGCTCTGAAAGGAGGGGGCGTCTTCCCGTGGAGACCTGCCGGTTTTCAGCCGGTGCCGGTGAACAGGCGACTCCAACGGATCCTTGCCAGTCCCGACCTGGACGGATCGAGCGACAGCCATATGAACCTTGGCCGGCCGACAACATGGTCTTCGGGTACAAAGCCCCAGAACCTTGAATCGAGAGAATTGTGGCGGTTGTCACCGACCATGAAATAGTAATCCATTTCAAAAGTATAGGAGTCGGTTCGCACTCCGTTGATAAATATGCCATCATCCGCGATTTCCAGGTCGTTAAGTTCATATGCCGTAATGATCCTTTCGTAGAGCACGATATTGTTCCGGTCGACCGGAACAGTCATTCCCCTTGCCGGTATGACCAGCGGACCGAGATTGTCTTCGTTCCAGGGGTAGGCGGGATCATTCGGGAAAACTGCGGAGTTATATTCACCGGCAGGTTTTTCCCACCGGGTAACTGAAACCACGTTGCCAAAGCGTGTAATATTGCCGGCATTTTCAGCGGTGAGAGGCATGTAGTATTCCGATACCGACCAGGCGGTAACATCATCCCGGTAAATGTCGAGTCTTTCAATCCCCCGCATGTTCAAGGCTGTGCCGTCGGTTCTGACAATATACATGAACTGGAGCTCCTCCAGTCCGGCATCGGCCGATTGCCCGTTAATGAAAACTTCGCCCCGCCTGATCTCAAGCGTGTCGCCGGCTATGGCTACGCACCGTTTAATGTAATTGTCCCTTTTATCGACAGGCCTTGCGGCAATATTGTAATTCTGATTTAGAAATCTCCTGCCTTCCGCCAAATAATGGTTCATGTCCCTCCGGGTATTATCGGCCGTTCGGTCCCTGTCGCGCAGATCGCCCGCAACCTGGCGCAAAACGGCATAATAGCTCTGGGCCTGCATCTCAAGTATCACGGTATCGCCTTCAGGGAAATTGAAAACGACATTATGATTGTTTTTTACTTCACCAAATCCTGACAGCCTTCTGTAGGGCCACTGTATCCATTCAACATAAGATCTTGTATGCCTTGTGAGCGGCAGCGTATGGTGGGCAAAGGGAAAGGAGACGGGGGTGTTTGGAAGCCTCGGGCCGTAGCTTAATTTGCTTACGAAAAGATGATCTCCGATAAGGAGATCCTTCTCCATCGACCCGGTAGGTATCTTGTAATTCTGGAAAAAGAAAATATTGATGAATGTAACGGCAATCACGGCGTAGATAAGTGCATCAAGCCATTCGACGAATGTGCTGTTCTTGCCTTCCCTTTTTTTCCAGAATGTCCAGTTTACTTTTTTGCTTACATAAATATCGTAAATTACCGGCAGGCCCAGCAGGAACCAATAATTTCCGAGCCAGATTACCCACAACAGCCAGGCAAGCGCGGCTATTCCGAACCGGATCCAGGGAGCATGCTTTTTAATAAATTCCATGAGAATTAATTATAATTATCGTGCGTATTGTCTTTATCTTACTTTAGTGATGAATTCATATTCAGCTTTTCACTCTCATACGTTTTTGATCGGGCACAAAGTTAGTTAATGGTTTTAAACATTCTTTCCCATCTTATGTTTTTCGGAAATTTTTCATCTGCCCTGAGCGAAAGCCATATCATCACGGCCTTGCCCACGATGTGATTTTCAGGCACGAATCCCCAGAACCTTGAGTCGGCAGAATTATGGCGGTTATCGCCGAGAACAAAGTAATAATCCATCGTGAACCGGTAA
>SKQJ01000103.1 GCA_007119075.1 Bacteroidales bacterium
ACGGCATGGCGGACTGCTTCTTCATTTTCCAGGGTCCCGTCTTCCCCGAAATAGAAAAGGCCCAGGATCACCACCATCCCCAGCTCATCGGCCCGGTCAAGGATGCGTTCCGCCCGTTGCATGAACGGCTGGCGGAGTGAACCGTCAGGTTCATATGCCGAGTTGTCCCACGGGAAACCGCTGCAATAACCATAAGGGCAGCCGCCCTGAAGGTTAAGCGTAAATCCCAGCAGTCCGTGCTCCCGCCACGCGGCCATGGCTCTCACATACTCATCGGTGTTCCTGTCCGGGCACCATTCCCCGGTATCGGGGTAGGCCCATTGGCCCCTCGTTTTATCATTCAGGTCGTCGAATATTCCCTGGACAAGCCGGGCGTTCATAAGCAAGCCCTCAACCGGGTATTCGCCGCCATAGGATGTTCTCCATGTGCGGCCCTCATATGTCGGAATTCCGTTGATGTAGAATTTTTCTCCTTGTATCACAACCCTGGTGTGACGTTCCGATCCTGCAGCATGACTGATTGCAGCAAGAAGCAGGGCGCAAGTCAGCAATACAATCTGGTTTCTCATTTCTTAAATTATTATTGTTATTAACTAATTTTACTGGTTTTATTCTATTCTCCCGTTATAACCACCCGCCTATAGGATACCAGCGGATGAGAGCCGGTATCCCTTACTTCAAGAACAAGATGTATTTCATGACTGCCCAGATCCTCAGGCACTGTGATAACCTGCACGGGGCTGGCCGCATCTCCGGGCTCAAATGTGCCGGAATAGGTGTCTGCTTCATGGTACCTGAACCAGTTGAACCTGATCTCATCGCCGTCAGGATCATGGGATGCCGAAGCGTCGAGTGTCAGGGTTTGACCCGGCGACGCAGCTAACCGCATCACCCGGGTGCCTCTGTCATTATTCAGCACTGCCACCGGCTCCCGGTTCACTTCGCCGGGCTCTTTGACCGACCACAGCAACCTATTCATAAAGCTGTTGGTGGCAGCGGGGATCCAGCGCAACAGTTCGCTACGGGGTACGTCGCAGGTATAATAATATCTGTCAGGGAAACTTTCTCCCATAGGCCTGAACATACTCCCCCAGCTTCCCTGTGTTGGATCAAGATGATCGTTGAGACCCAGCATTGAGCTGATCAGGTAAAGGAAGGCGGGAGTATCCCCTTCGCCACCGTCATCGTAGATATCCGACATGGGGCCGTGGCCGTTGACCATTTCTGGCGTTACCGGTTTCTGATAGCCGGGTTCGCTGCTCCACACATAATGCCAGAAATGGCCGTTTTCATACTTTACCATACCCAGGTCAACAGGCTCTTTGCCATAGGTGGGGATTGCCGTGCCAAAACCGGCGCAGGTTTCATCCCGCATCTTTTGCATGCTTATAAAGTATTCCAAGGTGATATCCTGAAAAAGGATACCGTACAGATGGAGTTTGGGGAGTAGCTCGCGAAATTTCTCTTCTCCATGTTTCTGGCGAAAACGATGAAGGGCCTGCACGAATGAGATGGTGCCTCCCCATGCCTGTACAAAGAGGGGGCGGTCGTCGTCCTTTTCAAAAACCTGCACCAGAAAGTCGCTGCCTTCCGAATCTTTGGGTTCGCCATGAGGAGTTGTTCCTTCGCCGATCCAATCGTGAAAGAAAACGGAGTCCCATGAGCTGGTCACATGCCGGTCGGCAATCCAGTTGGAAAACTCCAGGGTATTGCTGAGCCATATAATGGGAATGGCGCCACGTCCCTGTTTGGTAACGGCCATCAGCTCTTCATATCCCGGCAGATCGGGGTCGTGTTTGCGCAGCTGCGGCAGTTCCTGCTGGTAGGCATTCAGGATGGACATCCCTTTGTCCCATGGGCCGGTATCGTCATGATTGAAATCGGGCAACTGGTTGGTAATGATCATGGCTTCCAGGTCGAACCAGGAAGAATAGTAAAGATACCTGATGAGCGAATTGCCATCGTCATGGGTCATGTCGGTGAGGATGACGGTGCGGATCCTTTCCTGCTGGGCCGGTTGATCTCTGACTGGTTGCATCTGGCAGGAAATATGGAATGCCAGGAAGGTTATGATGGTAATGGCGAAATTTTTCATTTTGTGCAGGTTTAGTTATCAGGTTTCAATATCCGGATCCAGGTGAACCGGTAGCCAATTCAGGTTCAGCAGCTATCATTTCGTTCAGGTAATCGGCAAAGCTCCCGTCGGTCCCAGGTTTCTGCATTATAAAATATTGCTCAGGGAGGGCATTTTCACCCGGATGCCAGCGGCTCCCCCTCTCGGCGTCAAACTCCAGCCTGCCCCGGCCGGTGTTTACGAGAAAATCACCCGTTCCTTTCACGGCAAAGTATACCGCGGCCAGGTCCCAGCTTGGCCTCTGGTCGTCGAGAGTTTTTTCCATAACCTCCCAGAGCCAGTCCCTGTAAACAGTCCTGACTATATTGCCGGGCGCAGTATATTTGAGGGATTTTCCCGTCATCACATCCGTACCCGCATCAATATAATAGACAGGTGCAGGGAAATTTTCCACAAGGTAGCCGGTATAAGGCGCTGTCTCATTGAAAAAGAAGTTCCAGTCCCTCACAAAATAGTTGCCCTCATTATTTGCATTTAACGCACCAAGCGCTATCCAGCGATCCACTTTTTCGGCTATAAGCTCCCGGCCGCTGAGCGGCGATATGTCATCCGGCCCCGAAACAAGAAGCTCATAAAGCCCTTTTGTATGGCCTATGGTTATGTAGGTTATTCCGCCGTTCTCCTGCTCACTCAGCAGCCGCCTGTTAAGCTGTGTCTGCTCCTCGGCATCAGTATTATGTATTATGCTATGGCCAAATGCCACCGTATCGCGCACCAGCTTTCCGGCAGTCATCTTGTCGACCGGGTCGCCGACTTCGTCGCCGTAATATGCGCCAATGGGAATATCGGGGCGGCCGTAATATATGTTGATTGCCTCGGTTATGCCGGCTCCATAGGGAACCTTGCCTGAGCTGTAGATGCAGCCAATAATTTCGGCAAGCCCCAGGTCGGCATAACGGTGAAGCAGGGCAAGGGCTCCGGCATCATCACAATCGGAGCCCATATCGGTATCCAGAATGATCTTTACCGGTTCATTCCTTGTGCCCTGGTCATTGGTGCATCCACCCGAAAGCAGGATACTGCAAATGATTATAATGACCGGAAATGACTTTAACACATTTCTGCTGATTAAGATAAGCGGGCTGCAGGCGGATTGCACCCTGCGAAGAAAAACATTTTGATTTCTCATCTATGATTCATGCTTTTTAAATATTATTCCAGAACCCTGATTATTGCCAAGTAAGAGCGGTGATTGCCCGGATCGAGGGTAATGATGCGTTG
>SKQJ01000407.1 GCA_007119075.1 Bacteroidales bacterium
CAAAACTCACATTCTCAAGAGTTCAGTATACGCCCCTGACATTCATTTTAATGCCAAACACCGCATCCATGGCCGTAATAAACAGCATGTCCCGGTCCGGTCCGGCGAAGCAGATGTTGGCGGTCCATCCTTTATCTATAGGAATATGGGCAATTTTTTCACCGTTCCTGTCAAAAACGGTCACTCCCCTGCCGGTAAGATAAACATTGCCTTTATTATCTATGGTCATCCCGTCCGATCCGAGTTCGCAGAAAAGCTTTCTGTTGGAAAGGGTTCCGTCGGGGTTGATGTCGTAAACATAGGTTTTGTTGTCTCCGATGTCGGCTACATATAGTTTTTTACCGTCGGGAGTGCCGATTATCCCGTTTGGCTTCACCAGGTCTTCATCCACCCTGAAATACCTGTTGGTGCCGGGTTCCAGGTAATATACGTGTTCACCGTCCTGCTGCATTTCAGGATCCCGTTCCCAGTAATTCCTCTTGTAAAGAGGATCGGTAAAGTATATGCCGCCATCGGGACGTATCCACAAATCATTCGGACCATTGAGAAGATCTCCCCCGTAATTGTCGGCCAGCACCGTAACCTCTCCGTCCATGCTTATGGACCACAGCTCATTGTCCATATCTGCACAGGTAACAAGGTTGCCATCATGGTCAAAGAACATGCCGTTCGAGCGGCCGGCCTCATCCATGAAAACTGACAATTCCCCGGTGGAATGGTTCCATTTCACGATAGTGTTATTCGGCTGGTCGGTAAAATACACATTGCCGTTTTCATCGGGAGCCGGCCCTTCGGTAAACCTGAAACCATCGCCAAGGAGCTCAAGGGTCGCCCCTTCCGCAATAATTGAATTTTTATCCATGATCTGGGCATTAAGTGTCAGCGTTTGAAACAGCATAATACAAAGGGCCAGTGCAGCCGCAGCCATACCCTGCAGGCAGGGCTTCGTAGCTGTTTTGTTGCGAAATTCAAAACGGTCAAATATTCTCATAATATGCTTTATTTGATCAATAAAGGTAAAACTATGGAAAAGTATGGAATAATCCCACAAAAAAGCGGTCAATCGTCTTCAAAATTGCTTGCTCGTCTGAACATACCGGCATGTAAATCCGTCTATCAGTAAAGTTTATCTTTTTATTCTATGAAGTTTTCAGGCATATTCAATAACAAAGAGGAGATAATCCTGAGGGATTACCTTGCCCTTGAAAGGACCAGGCTTGCCAACGAGCGGACACTTCTGGCCTATTCAAGAACTTCCCTGTATATGCTGCTTGGCGGAATAGCATTCCTGCAACTGGAAGGGTTCAGGAGAATTCAATGGATAGGATATATTGCCCTGGCGCTAAGTGTCATCCTGATCATTATCGGAGTCTTCCGCTATTTCCAGATCAGGGCACGGCTGTCCCGGTATTACGAGCGGGGTGAGGCAGAAAACGGAAACCGGGAGAAAATTCCGGCGGACAGGCATGGGGAACAAAGAGAAACGGGAGTGCAGAAGGATAACCGGTCGGGCTCACAGGGAGCAACGGAAGAACAGGATACCGTTTAACCGGTCCGGACCTGCCTGGCCCATTTATTGTCGACCGCCCATCTTCCCGGTCCGCTGTACAGCAGGGCTACGAACACCACCAGGCCCTTAAGGGGATGCAAAACAGAACCGATCGGATCTCCAGCCGTCATATGCATCAGAGTGGCAATAAGCATGGTAAATGCCATCAAGGCCGCCGCAGGCCGGGTGAGCAAGCCGAAAACCAGTAAAACCCCTCCTCCGAACTCCGCAAGCGAAGCCAGGAAACCCCAGAAAGTCGGCGCGAACCCAAGTCCGACATTCCCCATAGCTCCGCCTAACGCTTCCCATCTTTCGGGCCCGCCAAATATCTTGGGAAGGCCGTGCATAATATATATCAATCCGAAATTAACCCGTATCAGAAACAAGGCAATCTGCGTACCTTCGGCTGTAGTTGAGAATATTTTACTCTTCATAATACCGCGTGTATTATTCTTTTAATAAGTTGATTTATTATATGGCATATTATCAACCATTTAACAAATTAATGCGTCAAAAGTTCATCGGATACCCGGATTTAAAGGGGCTCACCGGTTAACCGCCTTTCCACCGTTCTTATAAACAGACTTTTGCCTTCTGCCCCAAACCACCGGCAAACTATCTCCAGCCACCACTCCGGTCCGGGGCGCCGGGGACAACCCCGGATATTTTACCACCACAGGTTAACCCACCCCGGGACAAAGGCGCGGAATAACCATTCCCGGACAAGGGATAGGATTAACCACCCCCTTACCAAAGCACAAGGATTAGCCACCCCCCGGACCGGCAACTTAACTGCCGGCCGCCCATACCCATATCACCCCCACAGGAACCTGCCGGCGACAACTGCCAGCCGCCGGTGCCCGCCCCGGGACCCGGTTTGGAAATATTGAATTTAGCTGTTAAATTGCCCCTTTCGAATTAATTCAATACCCCGGCTGCCCCCGGCAGCCGAAATATTGCCTGAAAAGATGAAAAAGAAAACTCTCCTGAACCATGCAGTTCTCATAACTGTTTTGCTTTTTTCTTCATGCAATTCAACATCTGATGAAATGGCTGATATAAATAATTTTGGTCAGGGGTGGCGCCTGTTCTCCTCTGAAACGACCGGTGCAGACGGAGCCGAAATATCCTCTCCCGGTTTTGACAGGGATCTGGGTTATCCCATAGAAGTGCCATCCACCGTATTGCACGGACTGCGTCAAAACGGGCTGCTGCCCGACATTTTCGCTCCCTATGTGCTTGAGGGAATGGACAGGGCACCCTACGAAGTGCCATGGTGGTACCGCAAGGAGTTTGATATCTATCAAAAGACTGACGACGATTACTATCAGATCACCTTTGACGGGATCAACTTCAGGGCCAATATATGGCTGAATGGCACCCAGATAGCCCGGGCCGATTCTGTGCAGGGCTCCTACGGTGTCTGGAATTTTGATATAAGCGATGTTGTAATGGCCGGCAGGAACGTGCTGGCGGTTGAGATAATACCGCCCGTATTCGGAAAGGACATCCACAAGGGGTTCGTGGACTGGAATCCGACTCCGGCCGACAGACTGATGGGAATCTGGAGAGAGGTGCATCTCAAACGTACCGGTCCGGTCTCCATGCGCCATTCGAACGTGGTATCAAAAGTCAACAAGGAAACCCTCGACGAAGCCGAACTCACGATTTCAACTGAACTTACAAACCATTCCGACGAAAGTCAAAGGGCCACAGTCACCGCCCGGTTCGGAAATGTTTCCGTTATGCAGGATGTTGAGCTCCCTTCCGGGGGAA
>SKQJ01000269.1 GCA_007119075.1 Bacteroidales bacterium
AAGTTGGAAAATCCGGTTTCATTGCTTATACTTACTTCCGGATTCCGGGTGCAGGAGTTTTTCCTTCATATCATTGCCCATAAAGCCGGCCGTGGAATTCCCGTAATACAATGATGCAGGCCGGATGCCTGAAAAAAAACTATTTAACTCTTTAAAAATGCCTTTACTGATTCTCCTCTCAATGCTCCTGGCCCCGATGCCGGCCGGCGAACCGTGCATGCCCCGGGACACTGTACACCCTGTTTTGATTAAGCTTTGCGCTACGGATTGGGGAGAAAAAAATACCCCGTTTAAAAGCGAAATAACCCTGACAAACAACTCCGGCATACCGGTTCCTTTTCTAATTGAGTATTCGGTACGGGAGGACGGAATTCTTTCACTTGAACGATCAACAGAGCCGGCATCAGGCCAGGGAGGAGAAATGTTCGCGAACTTACCCGGACCTGAAATTCAGGTTTCATGCGGAGAAAAGCAGGTGACAGTCCCGCCCGGAAGCACAGTCAAAGTACCGGTATCCGGAAGCCTTGATTTACCCACAGGCGCATATGTTGCTGGCTTCAGGATCTCCTCACCGGAAATGACAAGATTGCTGTACAAGAATTACTTTATCATGCCTGGGGAGCTTGAAAATGTGACCGAACATTCCCGGTTCGGGGTTAACGGCAGCGATATATCCTATGCCGGTTATCATCAAAGGATGGGATTGGGATGGGTGCGATTTGAAAACCTTAAGTGGGCGTTCATATCGCCTGAAAAAGACAGGTTCGCATTTGACGGAAGCGTCGGGCCGTGGCATGTTCAGCAGGACAGGATTATAAAGGAGTATACGGAGAAGCATAATCTCAACTATCTCCCCTATGTTTTCCAGACTCCTCACTGGTCCACAACCGCTCCTGCCGGCCACAATAACTCGCCTGGTTTCCCACCGGAAGATTTCAGCGATTACGGAACAGCCATCTTCCAGATCGTTGCCAGGTACGGCTCGAAAACACATCCGGCCGACAGGTTAATGACTGCCGATAAGGTCAGCGGCATGGACCTTCTCAGGGTTATAGAGCTGTGGAACGAGCCAAATCTCAATGCCGAGGCCTGGGGGCCGTGGGTGGGAAGCATAGAGGACTTTTTCGAGATCTTCAGGATCGGTGCCGAAGCAGCAAAAAAAGCTGATCCGGACATCCTTGTAACAAGCTGCGGATGGGCGGGAATTCACCTTGAAGACAACATAGGGCAGATGTCCACCTACAGCTACAGCGACGGAAAAAGACCGGTCGATTTCACCGACATCCTCAATGTACACTACTACAGCGGAAGGGCCGACCCGGAAATCGCGACCCTTGATCCCAACGTCAAAAGGGGAGCCGATCCCCGTCCCGGCGACAGGACTTTTGAAGACGATCTGAAGGCCCTTGTTTCATGGTGGCAGGAGGTCAGGCCGGGAAAACCGGTCTGGCTTACCGAAACAGGATATGATGTGGGTGGGCCTATCGGACTGGATGAGAGGGCACAGGCAGCAAAGCTCCCCAGGGTAGCCATGATGGCCCTGGCAGCCGGAATAGATAAAGTTTTCATTTACCGGGAAAGCGGTTCCACCCCTTCAATGCATGCCGGTGCAGGTTTCATTCGGAATGACGGTTCCCTCCGGCCTTCCTGGTTCTCATATGCAACCCTTGTGAGGAAACTGGACGGGGTTGAGCCGGGTATTGTTCCCAGGGTAAAATTTCCTGAAAACGAGAAAATCTGGGGATATGTCTGGGAGAGGAACGGCGAAAATGTATTTACCGTCTGGAGCCTGGAAGAAGATACTCTGCTGCCCCTGGACCTGGGAGAATGTACCGTGATCGATTCTTTCGGGAGAAAGAGACAACTAGAGGTGAACAACAATCTCAAAATTGGAATTTTCCCCCTCTATATAACCATTATAGAAAATTCTGACAGCCTGATTGAGCTGACCCGCGACCGGAGGTGACAGGAATGATGATTTTTTTCCCAATAAAATTCCAGAGTAATTGATACTTTATAGCTCTACACTTAATTTCAACCGCTTACCGAATCCTTCCCGAATTATTCGCATCAAGGTTGATAATCTGATATCAGAGGCATTATTCTCAATCCGGGAAATGTATGTCTTTGTTGTACCGCATTTCCTGGCTAATTGCTCCTGGGTTAATCCATTTACTTTCCTAAGCTCCTGGATCATTACACCAAGCTTAAATGCTTCAAATCCTTCTTCAAAATCCTCCCTTTCCGGAGCACCTCTTTTTCCATATTGTTGGTCAAGATGATCTTCAAACGATGTCAAATTATTATCTTGTTTCTTTTTCATAGAAGTATTGGTTTTTAAGTTTCTCTGCTTTTTCAATCTCTCTTTTAGGTGTTTTCCGTGTTTTCTTCTGGAAACCATTTATTAGTATTATCAATTTCCCCTGATCAAAAAAACTGAAAACCCTGTAAATCTTACTTCCAATTTCAACGCGAATCTCATATAAACCATCTGAATTCTCTATATGCTTTAAAAACTTAACAGGAACTCTTTCAATGGTTGCTATCAATTTCAATGTCCAGTTGAATTTCTTTTTTACTTCAATATCAAGGGAATTGAAAAAATCCAGATAATAATGCTTGTAATAGAAAATATTCCTGATATTTTTCTCATTCATAGTACAAAGTTAACTATTTAGGTAACATTTTCCAAGAGAAACACACTGAATTTTTCATTTATGATTCCTTACGGCATGCCGGGTTCGGTTTGATGTAGACGTTAATAATGGAATTATTAACGCTGCAGCAGCTTACCATCGACAAAATGAAGATGGTTTATCGGAGTATTCCAGCATCTATCACTTACGTCAGGAACCGGAAAGTGATATACAGGTTAGCAGGCTCAGCCAGGAAAAAACGCCCTCTGAGTGGCCTTCTGTTTTTCGTGATTTATCTGGTAAGCTTCATTTTTTTTGGGGAGAACGTCGTCAGGACCCCAATTTTGAATTGTGGCCGGACAACAGACCACAAAGTGGAATGGATTTATCAACAGCTATCCTGCATTACATGCCAGATAATGAAGAATATGTTGAGCCGACACCTTTTTATTCCGGCAATGCAGGATTTGATGGCAGGGGCAGTATACTTTTCCCTGTTAAAATAATTGAAGATAGTAAAGATCGCTTACATGTTGTTTTTTCAGCTGATAGTGTATTTGATGGCGGATATACAATAAAATTTCCTGCATACTTAAAAAGAAACCCTGAGAGTCAATGGCAACCTTCCCGCTTTTTTGCTGGAGGAGGTCATGCACCTGCTATTGTTTCACTGGTAGATGAAAGGC
>SKQJ01000011.1 GCA_007119075.1 Bacteroidales bacterium
AAAAAAGAAAAATATTTTATCTTTGCAAATTCAAATTAAAACATACGGTCCGTTCGTCTAGGGGTTAGGACGCCAGGTTTTCATCCTGGTAACAGGGGTTCGATTCCCCTACGGACTGCCAAAAGTTATCAAAACAACAGCAGAAATGGCAAATCATCCCTCAGCCGCGAAGAGAGCAAGGCAAAATGAGAAAAAAAGAGTTGAAAATAAATATTATGCGAAAACAGCCCGCAATGCCGTTCGCAAAATAAGGGCTACAACAGAAAAGGAGCAGGCTGCAGAACTGATGCCTCAGGTTACATCAATGCTTGACAAGCTCGTCAAAAAAAATGTGATACATAAAAACAAGGCCTCGAATCTAAAATCGGGTCTGCAAAAGCACGTGCAGAAACTTTAGTCTGCAAATTTATTTAGTTGAAGTAGCGCCGGGTTCATTAGAATCCGGCTTTTTTTAATTCTATTATTCTGCGTCTCCCCGTTTTTTTAGCTTATTTCTGACGGTTGCATAAAAGTTCCCTGTCTCCCCGGACCTTCATCTCCCCGTTTTTTTTTAACTTGTTCCAGTAACAGGGGGCATTGGGCCTTGCCGGGCTCCTTGATAACTCAAAATGCAGGGAAAATGGAAGAAATCAAAAAACTAAGCATCAAACAATGGGCTAAAGATGATCGCCCCCGTGAACGCCTTCTGGCAGGCGGTTCTTCTTCGCTCAGCGATGCCGAGCTGCTCGCGATCCTCATAGGCTCGGGCAGCAGGAACGAATCGGCAGTCGAGCTTGCCAGGCGGATTCTCGGCTCCTTTGAAAATAGCCTGAACCGGCTTGGAAAGCAAACCGTTAAAGAGCTCATGCAGTTCCGGGGCATTGGCGAAGCCCGTGCAGTTGCAATAACCGCCGCTCTTGAGCTGGGCCGCCGCCGGAAGGATGAAGACGTAACGGCCAAACCCTGCATTCAAAGCAGCAGGGATGCATATTCCATTATGCAGCCCCTTTTGTGCGACCTGATGCATGAGGAATTCTGGATAATTTTGCTGAACCGCTCCAACAGGCTTATCGAGGTCCTCCGTACCAGTCAGGGAGGCATCTCCGGGACTGTTACAGACATCAGGATGATAATGAAAAATGCCATAATGTATGTAGCATCTTCACTGGTTCTTTGTCATAATCATCCTTCCGGGAATCTTAAGCCAAGCAAGGCCGACCTTGAAATTACCAAAAAGGTGGCCGAAGCCGCCAGGCTCATGGATGTGAAAGTTTTGGATCACATCATAATAGCAGACCGGAGCTATTTCAGCTTCGCCGATGAGGGCATAATGTAGGATTGCCGGTTTGAGCTGTCCGGAAGCACCTGCTCGCATCCGGGGGGTTTATTTGGGGGAGGCATTTCGGATGAATCAAAAAATAAATTATCTTTAACATATAAAACCCTTTTACTTTTTATGATGCTTATCGATCTTGGTAAAGAGAATTCCATTCTGAGTCAGTTTATTGCCGAAATTCGTGACGAGAACATACAACGTGACAGGCTGCGTTTTCGCAGGAATCTTGAGCGAATAGGTGAGATTTTCGCCTATGAGATCAGTAAGCAGCTGAAATATATAGAAAAAGAGATTCAGACACCGTTGGGGATAGCATGCATGAACCTGCCCGAAAACATGCCGGTACTTGCGACTATTTTGAGGGCCGGGCTGCCATTTCAGCAGGGGTTTCTCAACTATTTCGATCATGCGGGCAACGCTTTCATTGCGGCTTACAGGAAATATCATAAGGACGGGAGCTTTGATATCAATTTCGAACACATGGCCTCACCAAGGCTTGAAGGGAAAATACTGATAATTACCGACCCGTTGCTTGCTTCAGGGGCATCGCTGGTTCTGGCTTATAAATCGCTTCTCTCAAAGGGAGTGCCGGCCCACACCCATATAGTATCAATTATCGCAAGCAAGGAAGGGGTTGCCTATCTGAAAAAGCACCTCCCGTCGCGAAAGATGACGGTATGGACAGGTGCAGTGGACGATGAGCTGACGGTAAGGGGCTATATCGTTCCCGGCCTGGGGGATGCCGGCGACCTGGCTTACGGTCCCAAATCCTGAGATGGTAAACTCACCGTACTTTTGACGGATCTCTTGCCCGGATGATGCCGGCAACCTGGCTTACGGTCCCAAATCCTGACATGGTAAGCTCACTCTATCCTTCTGACCATCGAATCATCGTCACACTGCTCATAAAGGGATTCAATTGACTCGCCAAGCAGCGGATGTACCAGCCCGGGCGCGATTTCAACAAGGGGCGCGAGGGCAAAACGCCTTTCATGCAGCCTGGGATGAGGGATCACAAGATCCTTTTCATTAATTACCCTGTCTTCATAAAAGAGAATGTCTATATCGATTGTCCTTGCGGAATAATGGCTCTTTTCTCTTTTTCTGCCAAGACCCTCTTCTATTTTCCGCAGGGCATGCAATACTTTTTCAGGTTCGAGCGATGTTGCTGAAACGACTGCCTGGTTTAAAAAAGGGATATGGTGGGAGAATCCCCATGGTTCGGTTTCATACACCGAAGATGCCTGTTCAATATCTCCTATGAGCCGTGTTACCTGCTCCCTGGCGGTTTTAAGGTTCATTGAGCGGTTTCCCAGGTTTCCTCCCAGGAGAAGGTATACTCTCTGCATGGCCTGCGGGTAAAGCACGGATAAGCTTACATTTATTGATAAAACAAAGATAGCCCGCCGGCTTCACTCCTCCAAACTATATTTTGCCGGCTTAATTATATTACCTATATTGAATTTTTGTATAATTTTATGATCGGGACTGATTTTTTCGTGAGGTAAAGAGCCGTCCGCAATTACTTACTTATAATAAGACAAAATGAAAAGTTTCTTTAAATTTTTGCTTGCCTCTGTTCTCGGTGTGCTAATAGGCTTTACGCTTATCTTTTTTATTTCGTTCGGCATAATCGGGGCGATGATTGCATCGGCCGACAAGACGGTGGAGCTGGAGCCGAATACAATTTTCTATATGAAGCTTGACCGGCCCATAGTCGACAGGGCTTCCAGGAGCCCCTTTGAATTCGATTTTTTGACGATGCGACCGACAAGGCAATTCGGGCTTGATGAAATTCTGGCAAATATTGAAAAAGCAAAAAAGGATGATAATATTGACGGGATATTTCTTGAGATACTGATGCCCCAGGCAGGGATTTCAACTCTCGGCGAGATCAGGGATGCGCTTCTTGATTTCAAGGAGTCGGGGAAATTCATCGTAGCCTCTTCTGACAGCTACACCCAGGCCGCCTATTACCTGGCATCGGTTGCCGATGAGGTTTATCT
>SKQJ01000116.1 GCA_007119075.1 Bacteroidales bacterium
ACTTGCGTATACTAGTCCCTGAAACTAGCGCGTCTACCAATTCCGCCATCTGGGCATAATTTCCGGACCCTGTGAAATCATTCCGGCAACGGGCTACAAAAATAATATATTTTTGTTTTCCCCGCATTGCTAAAACAAAAAAGTGCGAATTTTATTGCTCATTGCCCGCCGCTTTTAACGAAGGCTCCGCTTTTATTGATCTGTGAGCCTCCTTCAGAAAGAAGCGTCCGTATCTGATCATAGATTTTCAGTTATAAAGTCCGTGATCCTGGTGTACATGTGATGAGCAGCATTGCCCCTTATGCCGTGGCTGTGGTTCGGGTAAAGCAGAAGCTCGAATTGCTTGCCGGCCCCGATCATCCTGTCCACCATCTCTATGGTGTTCTGCATATGTACGTTGTCGTCAGCAGTGCCGTGGATGATCATGAATTTGCCCTGCAGCTTTTCCACATGGCTGATCGGGGAGTTGTCGTCGTAGCCGCCGGGATTTTCCTGCGGAGTGCGCATATAGCGCTCGGTATAGATGGTATCGTAGAACCTCCAGCTGGTTACCGGCGCGCCTGAAATGCCCAGGGCGAACACATCAGCTCCCAGGGTCATGCATAGACCCACCACATAGCCCCCGTAGCTCCAGCCGAAGATCCCGATCCGCGAAGCATCGATATAGTCTTTTGACCCCAGGTATTTTGCCGCCTCTATCTGGTCTGAAGTTTCATATCTGCCAAGCTGAAGGTAGGTTGACTTCAGAAATTCTTCTCCCCGTGCCCCGGTGCCCCTGTTGTCGACGCAGGCGATCACATAGCCTTTTTGGGCAAGCATATGGAACCAGGCCCCCGTGCTCCACGAATCCATTACCGCCTGGTGACCGGGCCCGCCGTAAACATACATAAACAGCGGGTATTCCCGGTTTTCATTAAAATCGGGAGGTTTGATCAGATATCCGTTCAGGTCTATTCCTTCGGATGTGGTGAAAGCAAAAAATTCCTTCCGGCTGAAGCCGTATTCGCCGATGGTCTCATTGAGACCGGAATTGTCTTCGAGCACCCTGATGAGGTTTCCGCTCCCGTCATGAAGGGTTATATAGAGGGGTGTGTTTGCATCGGAATGGTAATTTATGAAATAGGTGAACCCGTTGCTGAAAACGGCCGAGTTGGTCCCGTCGCGCAGCGAGAGCCTTTTCCTGTTCCTTCCGTCGAGTCCGGTGCTGTATATATTCCGCTGCAGCGGGGAAGTTTCCGACGAGCTGTAATAGAGACGTCGGTTTTTGTGATCCACCCCGATCAGCTCGTCGACCTCCCAGGAGCCCGATGTCACGGCATTCAGCAGCCTGCCTTTCATGTTGTAAAGGTAAAAGTGCATCCATCCGCTCCGCTCGCTCATAACGATGAAATGCTTTCCATCCTCCAGGAAAGTTATCATATCGCCGGAGGTTTCACGGATAAAATACTCGTTTGTCTCCGACCATAAAATCTCCGACCGGCCCGAGGAGGCATCGGCCAGAAGCACCTCTATATGGTTCTGCAGCCTGTTGAGCCTGTAAATTCCCAGTTTCTCCGGGTCCTGGGTCCACTTTATCCGGGGTATGTACTGGTCGGTTTCCCCGCCGGTATCCATCCGGGAAACCCGGCCGGATCCCAGCTCGTAAACATGGATGGTCACATGTGAATTCTCTTCCCCGGCCTTTGGGTATTTGAACTGGTACCAGTCCGGGTACAAGCCGCCGTAAATGGTCATATTGAACATCCTGACATGGCTTTCGTCAAAACGGTACCAGGCAATCCTCCGGCTGTCGGGCGACCATGCAAAGGCTTTGTTGAAACTGAATTCCTCCTCATAGACCCAGTCGGGAGCCCCGTTTATTATCTCATTCGCTTTCCCGTCACGGGTTACCTGTACTTCTCCTCCGGTCACCAAATCCTTGTAGTAAAGATTGTTCTCAAACACAAAGGCCACCTTCCGGCCGTCGGGAGAAAAAGTGGCAAGCTGCTGTTTGCCCGGGCCGGACAGCCTGGCAAGGCTTTTTTCCTCCGTATCCCAGATAAAAAAATCAGCCCGGTAGGAGTGCCTGTAGATCTGTTCCCTGCCCGTGGTGAACAGTATGAGCTTTTCATCGGCACTGAACTCGTAATTGCTGAAGGATTGAAATTCGCTGCCCGGGAGGTCGGCGGTTGAAAAGACCACCTCCGCCTTCTCCCCCGTGTCATACCGGAACTTGTGGATCTCCCTTCCCCGGTGCATGGTGGTGTAATGGATGCCGTCGTTCATGGAACGAAGTCCCGAAACCGTGCTCACGGCGAAAGTCCCTTCCCTGTAGATATTGTCAAGGGTAATTTCCCGGTGGCCCGTATGGCCCGACGCTATATTCCCCGGAAGGGGAACCATTACAAAAAATGAAAGAATGAGCAAAAAACTGTACATGATGTAAAATTTTATTATAGTGATTAAACGGATCGCCTCACGATTCCGAACAATTGTATCGTGCGGTCAAACCTACATTATTTTTGCCAGATGGAAAGGGCTGATTGTTGTTATTTCACAAACAGAATTCCTTTTTTTTTATTACTTTTGGATCAATTTTGGCAAAAAAGGATTATTTTTTATTTTATAAATTACTTAAAATCAGTTAACAATGACAAAAATTAAACATGTCTACACCTTTGGGGACAAAAAGGCTGAAGGAAATGCAAGCATGAAGAACCTCCTTGGAGGCAAGGGAGCGAACCTGGCAGAGATGAATCTGATCGGGGTGCCCGTTCCGCCCGGATTTACAATTACCACCGAGGCTTGTACCGAATTCAACAAGGTAGGTGCTGAAAAGATCAGGGAGATACTTAAAGACGAAGTCGAAGCGGCAGTTAAATATGTCGAGGGAATTATGGGTGCGAAATTCGGCGACAACGAAAATCCCTGCCTGCTTTCTGTCCGCTCAGGCGCCAGGGCATCGATGCCCGGCATGATGGATACCGTTCTTAACCTTGGTATGAATGATGCCGCCGTTGAGGGGCTTATCAAAAAGACCAACAATCCGCGCTTCGGATGGGACAGCTACCGCCGGTTTATAATGATGTACGGCGACGTTGTAATGGGCATGAAATACATGGGACATAATGATGAGGATCCTTTCGAGGTGATTATCGATGAAGTTAAGGAACAGAAAGGCATTGTTAATGATATTGACCTTAGTGCCGATGACCTGCACGGACTGGTGATCCGGTTCAAGAAGCTTGTAAAGGAGATGACCGGCAGGGAATTTCCGGTAGATCCCTGGGAACAGCTCTGGGGCGGAATTATCGCTGTTTTCGAAAGCTGGAACAACCCGCGCGCCGAATATTACCGTATGATGCACAATATCCCTGCTGAATGGGGTACTGCGGTGAATGTGCAGGCAATGGTATACGGGAATATGGGAAGCCATTCCGGTACGGGAGTTGCCTTTACCCGCGATGCCGCCACAGGCGAGGATATTTTCAACGGCGAATACCTGATCGATGCACAGGGCGAGGATGTTGTTGCGGGCACACGCACCCCCCAGCAGATCACTCTTGAAGGCTCAAAGCGGTGGGCTACCCTGGCAAAGGTGTCGGAGCAGGAGAGGAAGGAAGATTATCCTTCACTCGAGGAGCTGATGCCCGAGATCTATAACGAACTTATGGAATATCAGCAGAAGCTGGAAGATCACTACAAGGATATGCAGGACCTTGAATTCACCATTCAGGAAGGAAAGCTCTGGATGCTGCAGACCCGTAACGGCAAGCGTACAGGGGCCGCCATGGTGAAGATAGCGATGGATATGCTCAAGGACGGGCAGATCGATGAAAAAACAGCCCTTCTGCGCTGCGATCCTGAAAAGCTTAACGAACTGCTGCACCCTGTGTTCGACAAGGGCGCCATTGCAAAAGCAAATGTGCTCGCCAAGGGGCTTCCCGCGTCTCCCGGAGCCGCAACAGGACAGATAGTTTTCTTTGCCGACGACGCAGAAACCTGGAGCCTTGAGGGCAAGGACGTCCTGCTTGTCCGCGTTGAGACCTCTCCCGAAGACCTGAAGGGAATGAACCTTGCAAGAGGTATCCTTACCGCCCGCGGCGGCATGACATCACACGCGGCCGTAGTTGCCCGCGGTATGGGCAAATGCTGCGTAGCCGGTGCAGGAGCACTGAAGATCAGCTACAAGGACCGTACCCTGACCATTGACGGCAATGTTTATAAGGAAGGGGAATGGATGTCTCTGAACGGTACTACAGGCGAGGTTTATGAAGGCAAAATCGCCACTATTGACCCCGAGCTCAGCGGTTATTTCGGTGAAGTTATGGATCTTGCCGAGAAACACACCCGTATGTCGGTCCGCACCAATGCCGATACTCCCCATGACGCCGAGGTTGCCCGCAATTTTGGTGCAAAAGGCATAGGGCTTTGCCGCACCGAGCATATGTTCTTTGAAGGAGACCGTATCTGGGCCATGCGGGAGATGATCCTTGCCAAGGATGAGACCGGGCGACGCCTGGGACTCGAGAAGCTTCTCCCCATCCAGCGTGAGGACTTCGAGGGAATTTTCGAGGCAATGCAGGATCTTCCCGTAACCATTCGTCTTCTCGATCCTCCCCTGCATGAATTTGTGCCCCACGAGGAAAAGAACCAGAAGGAAATGGCTGATAAGATGGGCATCACCCCTGAAGAGGTCAAGGCGGCCGTCGACTCACTTCATGAATTCAACCCTATGCTTGGCCACCGCGGCTGCCGCCTGGGGATAACCTACCCGGAGATCACCGAAATGCAGGCCAAGGCCATAATCGAAGCTGCACTCAACCTCAAGAAAAGGGGAATCAAGGTGCTGCCCGAGATAATGATCCCTCTTATCGGCACCCAGGAAGAGTTCAAGCTCCAGGAAAAGCTCATTCGCGATACCGCAGAGGAAGTTTTCACCGAGTACAATGACAGGATCGACTACCTTGTAGGTACCATGATCGAGATACCAAGGGCGTGCCTCACAGCCGACAAGGTTGCCGAGACCGCCGAATTCTTCTCGTTCGGAACCAACGACCTTACCCAGATGGCTTTCGGTTATTCACGCGATGACTCCGGTAAGTTCCTTGAGGTTTATGTAAACAACGGCGTGCTGAAGCACGATCCCTTCCAGGTACTTGACCAGGAAGGAGTAGGCCAGCTGGTTGAAATGGGAATTAAAAAAGGACGCAGCACCAAGAAGGATCTTAAGATCGGTATTTGCGGCGAGCACGGAGGAGAGCCCAATTCGGTCGAGTTCTGCCACAGGGTAGGAATGGATTACGTGAGCTGTTCACCCTTCCGAGTGCCTATTGCCAGACTTGCGGCAGCCCAGGCTGTTTTGAAAGAAGGCAAATAGTGCCCGATAAGCTCAGTTTTAAAAAAGGTTGCCTGCTTCAGGCAGCCTTTTTTTTTTCAACAATAACGGCTTAAGGCTGTTAAATTGTAGTAACATGTTTTCCGGCATATTTTTTCCGGCCGGATTTACGTATATTGGTTATTTATCTCCAATAAAGTCCAAAACCCCCGTTTATGAAGAACGCAAAAACTTCCTCCGCCATCCCCGATTTATCCCGGTATGGAATTGAACACGCCGGAAAAATATATCATAATCTTTCATGGGAAGAACTATACGATCATGAAACGGATACTTCCCTTGAGGGACATGAAAGAGCGATCAAAACAAATCTCGGGGCGGTAGCCGTCGATACGGGCAAGTTCACCGGCCGTTCACCGCGCGACAAGTACATCGTCAGGGAGCCTTCATCGGAAAAAAATCTGTGGTGGACCGGTGCAGCCTCCAAAACCGACAACAAGCCCATTGATCCCCGGACATGGGACAGCATAAGGCAGACCGCCCTTGATCAGTTCTCCGGCAAGGACCTTTATGTTGTGGATTGTATCTGCGGCGCAAGTCCCGAAACAAGAATGAAGGTGCGGTTCATCATGGAAGTCGCCTGGCAGGCCCATTTTGTGAAAAATATGTTTATTCGCCCTTCCGGGGAAGAGCTTATGGATTTTGAGCCTGATTTTGTTGTCTTTAATGCCTCCAGGGCAACAAACCCTCACTGGAAAGAGCAGGGACTCAATTCAGAGGTCGTTGTGGCATTCAACCTTGGCGAAAAGATGTCGGTAATCCTGGGAACCTGGTACGGCGGGGAAATGAAAAAGGGGATGTTCAGTGTGATGAATTATTTTCTTCCCCTTCAGGGCACTGCCTCAATGCATTGTTCTGCAAACGTGGGCCGCGACGGCCAGACTGCGCTTTTATTCGGCCTTTCCGGTACCGGTAAGACTACACTTTCAGCCGATCCCGAACGGGCGCTTATCGGGGATGACGAACACGGATGGGACGGCAACGGGGTTTTTAACCTGGAAGGGGGATGTTATGCAAAAACCTATAAACTGAGCAGGGAAAGAGAACCCGATATATACAATGCGATCAAAAGGAACGCCCTGCTCGAAAATGTAACGGTCTATCCCAAAACCGGTGAAATAGATTTTAATGATTCTTCCAAGACTGAAAATGCCAGAGTTTCATATCCTATCCATCATATAGATAATATTGTGAAACCGGTTTCGAGAGCCGGTCATGCCAAAAAAGTCGTGTTCCTTACCGCCGATGCCTTCGGGGTTCTGCCGCCGGTGGCGAAACTGAGCCCTGATCAGACCCGTTATCATTATCTGAGTGGCTTCTCATCCAAGATTGCAGGTACCGAACTTGGCATCAGTATTCCCCAGCCCACGTTTTCGGCCTGTTTCGGAGCTCCTTTCCTGCTGCTTCATCCTACGGTTTATGCCGATATACTCATGAATAAGATGCAGGAGCATAATGCCGCTGCTTATCTTGTAAATACCGGGTGGATAGGCGGCCCTTATGGCAAAGGGGAAAGGATCGCCCTTGATGTGACAAGAAAAATTATCGAAGCAATTATGGATGGTTCAATAGAAGAACAGGAATTTGAAAATCTTCCTGTTTTCAACCTGGCTGTTCCCCTGCAGCTTCAGGGTGTGGACAGCCTGATCCTGAACCCCGTTAAATCCTGGACGGAGAAATGGGAATGGGAAAAATCCGCCCGGGATCTGGCAGCCAAATTTATAGCCAATTTCAGGAAGTATTCTGACACTGAGGCAGGCCGGAAGCTGGTTGATGCCGGGCCTGCCATTGTTTAAGCGTCATCAAAGCCCTTTGCCTCTTCCCAGATAACGTTCATTTCGTCCAGGCTCATTGACTTGAGAGACTTTCCTATTGCCATGGTTCTGCTTTCCAGGTAGTTGAACCTCCTGGTGAATTTGCGGTTCGTCTTTTCCAGGGCAGTTTCCGGATCGATACCGTAAAGCCTGGCAGCGTTTACAAGCGAGAAAAAAAGATCTCCGAATTCGGATTCGATCTTCTTTTTGTCCGCTTTATTTATCTCATCCCTTAGCTCCTGGAGCTCTTCCATCACCTTATCCCAAATCTGGTGTTTTTTTTCCCAGTCAAAGCCGACACCCTTTACCTTGTCCTGGATCCGGTTGGCCTTTATCAATGCAGGAAGTGATACCGGTACGCCTGAAAGCACAGTTTTTTTCGACTCCTTTATTTTAAGATGTTCCCAGTTTTCCTTTACCTCATTTTCATCGGCAACCTTTGTGTCGCTGAAAACATGCGGATGACGGTATACCAGTTTTTCATTTATGGCATCGATTACATCTTTTATATCAAAAGATTTCATCTCGGAACCGATCCTGGCATAGAAAACAATGTGAAGCAGTATATCGCCAAGCTCCTTTTTGATCTCATCGGGGTCGTTTGTTGTTATGGCGTCTGCAAGCTCATACGCCTCTTCCAGGGTCAGGTTGCGGAGGCTTTCCATGGTCTGGTTTTTGTCCCACGGACATTTTTCCCTGAGCTCGTCCATGATATCGAGTAGTCTGCCGAAAGCAGAAAGTCGTTCATCCATTGTTTGTTGTTGTTGTTTATTATCCGCCGCAAAACCGGCCGGAACATGGTTTTTCGGCCTGAGCCGGTAAAGAATTAATAGAGCAAAAAATATATATATAAAACAACATCCGGGAAGCTGATCATTTGTCAAAAAAACGGATCCTCACTGCCGAACTGGTCGTCAGGCTCAGGAGCTCGGCCGCATTGCCCATGTTAATGGCCACTTCAAGCAGTCCGAGCGAATTGAAAAGGACCAGCAGTTCTCCCGTGGAAGTTTCGCTATAGGTCCGGTTGATCCGGTTCAGCTTGTAATGGTTGCTCTGAAGGGCAATCTCAAACTTTCTGCCCTTCCCGATCCTCTCATACAGGTCCCTGGTTATGTTTGTGATTGCATTCTGATATGAATCAATGTATATGACACTGCCAATGATGACATTCTCCTCGATCGTCGCCCGCCGGGGCACGCTTTTTTTATAGGTGTCGCGGGGCTTGCCAAGAGTGCTGATATCGTTTCCGGAGGCAAGCTGTGAAGCGGCCCTGACAAACACGTCGAGCGAGGAGAAGCTTTCCGGTTTCCCCGCCAGGGGAAGCTCCCTTATCGCCACGGGAGGATCCCTGAAGATGAGCCCGAAAATTCCATTGTCATTGCCGATAAAAAAATGTTCCTCACAGCTGACGGCAAGCAGGGCTTCTTCGGCCGAAGGTTCTGAATTGACACAGATCAGGTGTATGCTGCCCCCGGGAAAATGGCGAAAACTGTTTTTAACCACAAATGCCGCCCTTGCGGTATTAAAGGGCGGGATATTATGGGATATCTCAATAATGGTAAGGTCAGGGCATGAGGCGGTCAGTTTTCCTTTTATTGCTCCGGCATAGTAATCGTCATGTATCCAGTCGGTTGTTAATGTAACGATCGGCATTTTAATTGGAACGGGATTTGAGAATTTGACAGATATTATGAGAAAATGAAAAATAAAAGGAAAAAAAATAATTATTTTGTAAAGCGAAACTCAACGGCGAAAAGAAAAAGCCGGATCAGGGCGTTTATTTAAACTTTTCAGTGCAACCATATAGAACTCAAAAGTAAGCATTATTTGGAAAATTCATGATTGAGCAGTTAATATATTTGGAAGGCATCGAACCGGCCGCACTATATGGCGTGAACGACAGCCTTCTGAACAGGATAAGGTCATTTTTCCCGAAATTGAAAATTGTTGCCAGGGGCAATGAGATCAGGGTGTACGGCGATGAAGATGAGATATCCAGGTTTGATGATCTTATCCATAGCCTGATAGAGCATCTGCAGAAATATAACCGTCTGTCGGACAGCGATCTGGATAAATTCCTTGCCGGGGAATACCGCCCTGCGGATATGCGGGAAGAACATCCGGACGTGCTCGTATACGGCAATGACGGCAAGATGATAACCGCCCGCACTGTGAATCAAAACAGGCTGGTTGAAAGCTATAATGCAAATGACCTGGTGTTTGCGATCGGTCCCGCCGGAACCGGCAAGACATATACCGCGATAGCCCTGGCCGTGAGGGCTTTCAAAAACAAGGAAGTAAAAAAGATCATACTGACACGGCCGGCGGTGGAGGCCGGGGAGCGGCTTGGCTTTTTGCCCGGCGATCTCAAGGAAAAGCTCGACCCTTACCTTCAGCCGCTTTATGATGCGCTGCATGACATGATACCTTCCCGCAGGCTCAAAGGCTACCTTGAAGACGGCACCATACAGATCGCCCCCCTTGCCTATATGCGGGGCAGGACACTTGATAATGCCGCCGTCATTCTTGATGAGGCCCAGAACGCAACCACCAGTCAGCTGAAAATGTTCCTTACCCGTATGGGCCGGTCGGCAAAGTTTATTGTCACCGGCGATATTACCCAGATAGACCTGCCCGATGCGGGCAAAAGCGGACTGATCTATGCGCTGAGGATCCTGAGCTCCCTGAAAGGCCTGGCCGTAATTTATTTCGATGAAAGGGACATCATCAGGCACAGGCTTGTCAAGCTCATTGTTAAGGCATATGAAGAAAAGGCAAAAGATGAGCCAAGGTAGGGCAAACCGGCGGCACCCGATCAGTCCCCGATCAACGATCTGATAATCATTATTAATAATAACTAAATCAATTTTACTGTTATGGCAAAAGCAATTGTTAAAACCGGTTTCAATTTTCCAGGGCAAAAAAATCTTTACGTGGGCAAGGTAAGGGACGTCTATAACATCGACGACAAGTATCTTATCATGGTGGTCACCGACCGCATATCGGCATTTGACGTCGTTCTGCCGGAAGGCATTCCCTACAAGGGACAGGTGCTCAACCAGATCGCCTCCAAATTCCTGGATGCCACCGCCGACATAGTCCCCAACTGGAAACTGGGCACTCCCGACCCGATGGTGACCGTGGGGCACCGCGCCGATCCCTATCTTGTAGAGATGGTAATCCGCGGCTATCTCACCGGCCACGCCTGGAGAGAATACAAGGCGGGCAAACGCACCATTTGCGGGGTTGAGATGCCCGATGGAATGAAAGAACATCAGAAATTCCCGGAGCCCATCATAACCCCCACCACCAAAGCCATGGAAGGACACGATGAGGATATTTCCAGGGAGGAGATCATTAAGCTGGGACTGGTTCCCGAAGAGGAGTACGTGGAACTGGAAAGATACACCATGGAGCTGTTCAGGAGAGGGACCGAAATGGCGGCCGAAAAAGGGCTGATACTGGTTGATACAAAGTATGAGTTCGGGAAGAGCGATGGCAGGATCATTCTTATTGACGAGATCCATACGCCCGATTCATCCAGGTATTTTTACTCGGAAGGATATGAAAGCCGTCTGGCGGCAGACGAGCCTCAGAAACAGCTTTCCAAGGAATTTGTCCGTGAATGGCTTATTGAAAACGAATTCCAGGGAAAGGCCGGACAGGTCGTGCCCCTGATGACTAATAAAGTTATAGGGGATATCAGCGAAAGATATATCGAGCTGTACGAGAAAATAACAGGAGAGAAATTCGTGCCTGCAAAATCGGATGATGTGCTTCCGAGGATAGAGCGGAATGTTCTCGATTTCCTGACCCGCCTTTGATCCGGTCATGAACCACGGTGCGGACTGACTGCCCCGGGCGGGGCAGCGGTCACCCGGTGCCGGCTCCTGGCCGGTTAATGCATGATTCGGCCCGTGCATCGCTTCACGGTCTTGATATTGATGCAGATAATTGTTAATTTTGCATCGGCGACAAGCAAAACCAAAACAATTGGTCATGAATTATCCATGTGCCAGGACACGCAAAAAGGTATGAATAAAGCATGGATGATCCATGGATTGAAAAACAAAATATCCTAACCATGAATATGTAACATATTGTAAAATAAATTGATAACCTTACTTTATACGAATGAAAAAATTCACCTCGGCAGGCGAAATAATTGACTTTGCGATCCAGCTGGAGCAGGATGCAGTGAATTTTTATAAAGACCTGGCCAAAAATTCGGATGGTCCGGAGATGAGCCAGGTATTCGAACAGTTTGCCCGGGAGGAAATGGCCCACAAATCGAGGCTCACTGAAGTGAGCGAAAGGGAAATGTATGAGATGGAAGCTGAGGTTGTCGAAAATATGCAGGTATCCGACTATCTTGTCAGCATCAGGCCTTCTCACGGGATGAGCTACAATGACGCACTTGTGCTTGCAATCAAGATGGAACAGGCAGCCTTCCGGCTTTATATGGATCTGGCCGACAAAGCTCCGGATGAGGAAATGAAACAGCTGTTCCTCTCTCTTGCACTGGAGGAATCACGGCATAAACTCAGGTTTGAACTGGAATATAATAAAAGCAAAACCGGCGAGGAAGAATAAATCTGTTTGTAATTATGTTGTTTTCATATCAGATTAACGTATTTTTCACGTTTAGTCTTAAACCCCGTTCCTCCCAAAACTATGATGAAAGCCCCATCAGACTTCGTCAGACAAAATAACATTAATAAAGCATGGGGGTTCCATGAGAGTGGAATACTGAATATGAATACCATGCCTTAGTAAATGATTGATTTTGTAATAGATAAACATACTTTATTCTCATGAATTCTATGTATACTAGGTTTCTGTTGGTTATAGGCCTGTTCTTTGTTTCAGCCATGTCTGTTTTTCCCCAGGTTTCGCCCGTTGAGGTAGCAAGGTCGGAAAACAAGATTGTAATAG
>SKQJ01000165.1 GCA_007119075.1 Bacteroidales bacterium
GACCTGCAGATTGCAACTCCCCTTTCCCGTGTCAGGCTTGAATACTTCCGGATGAGCTTCAGCGGATTTGATGCATTCGGTGATTTTATCAACCGGGTCGGTCTGGCGGGCAGCTTCAGATCATCCAGGGTAAATTTGCGTGATATAGCATATTTTGCTCCCGGACTCGGTGAAGCTGACCTGGAAGTGCTGTTGTCGGGCGAGATAACGGGACGCATAAATAATCTTAAAGGCAATGACATAAATATAAAAGGGTTTGACGAGACATCGCTGCTTGCCGATTTCAACATGATAGGGTTGCCCGATATTAATGAGACTTTTATTTTTCTTGACCTGCATGAATTTGCTTCGCGCGCCGGGGAGCTGCTCCTTCTTGCCCGCACCCTGAGGGGAAACGAGGTTGCCGGCCGGCAGATCCCGGTTGATCTGACAGTTCTCGGGGAATTGAATTACAGGGGAAAGTTTACGGGATTCATCGACGATTTTGTAGCATACGGTGAGCTGGAAACCGGGCTGGGAACTCTCGTATCCGATCTGTCACTTGTTCCGGGCACCGGCAATATGCTGAGTTTCGGGGGGAAGCTCAGGGCCGTCAACTTTGATGCCGGCAAACTGGCGGGGACCGATCAGGTCGGCATGGTCTCATTCAACACTGAGCTTGAAGGACAATTATCACAGGACATGATAAGTGCCCATATGGAAGGAATAATAGACTCTGTTTTCCTGTTTGACTATAATTACCGGCATATAACGCTTTCCGGAAACCTGGCCGACAGGAAATTCGAAGGCACGGCAAACATCACCGATCCCAACCTGGAAGTGGATTTTACCGGAAGGATCGACCTGACGGAAAATATTCCCGTGTTTGATTTTTCCGCCAGCGTGACCGGAGCCAGCCTGCATGACCTGCAGCTCACCAGGGAAGACCCGGGCCTGACGCTCTCTTTTTACTCCAGGGCCAACTTTGCCGGAAGCAACTTTGATAATTTAAATGGCGAAATCGAGCTCACCGACGTAGTCTTTGAGAGGGATACCCATGTCCTGGCAATTGACACAACCATACTCAGGGCAACAGGCACCGGTGCCGAAAGGCTTATCGTCCTGCATTCGAACCTTGCAGAAGCAAGAATTGAAGGCGATTATGAATTTGCCACCCTGGCAGGGTCGTTCGACCGCTTCATTGGTCATTATATACCTTCCTACAGGAAGCATGACAACCTCTATACAGGAACCACCGGAAACCGGTTTCATTTAACCATTGAATTAAAGGAGATATCGGAATTTACAGAGTTCTTTTTCCCCGGTATTTATCTGGCAAAGGGAACAGCCGTCAAAGGCACCTACGATCCCGGGGGATATGCCACAACCATCACCGGCCACACCCGGGAATTACGGTACAAAAATCACCTGTTCAGCAATCTGACCCTTGACACCCGCTCCAGCGACTCCGCATTTGTCATCAGCTCGAATGCAGAACATCTTGCAATCGGAAACCTTTTCAGGCTGGAAAACATATCCCTGCTTTCCGACATCAGGAATGACAGCCTGAACTTCGGGGCAAAATGGGACAACAGGGATGAACAGAGATACAAGGGCGACCTGTTTGTTTCCATGAGCTTCGCGGAGAACCCCGCCGGAAAATCTCCTTTTGTCAATCTTGATATCAAACCTTCCCGGATTATCATAGCCGATTCCGTATGGCATATTGATCCTGCCGGAATCAGGATCGACTCCACATCATACCATGTCGACAATTTTGCTTTCGGAAGGGATAACCAGTTCATAAGAGTGAATGGCAAGCTTTCGGAATATCCATTTGACTCGCTTCATCTGGAATTTCAGAATATAAAGCTTCAGAATACAGAGCTGATCAGCCTGCCCGGCAATTTTCACTTTGCAGGAACTATAAACGGTCATGCCAGCATATCGGATATAAAGGGCAATCCGGTTTTCGAAACCGACCTTGCAGTGAGCGGACTTTATATCAACCAGCAGGATTTCGGCGACATGAAAGTCACCAGTCAGTGGAACAATGACCGGAACAGCATATTCATGCATGCCTGGAGCGACCGTGAAGACGACAGGATAATAAATATGGAGGGCCATTATGTTCCCCGGGGCAATATCCTGGATTTTGACATATCCCTCAGCAAGATAAATTTGCGCACCTTTGACGGGTATATCGATGAAGTCTTTGCCAATATCAGGGGACTGGCAGGGGGCGACCTCAAGCTTGAAGGCAATTTGAGACAGCCGGTTTTCAATGGCACAATTCTCCTGGAAAAGGCCTCCTTTCTGGTAGATTACCTGAATACCCGGTACAATTTCTCACATGATGTTGCCATCATAAACAACGATATAGTTTTCAGGGATATGCTGCTGTATGATGCCCGTCATAATACCTGCCGTGCAAACGGAACCGTATCCAGCAGCAATTTCAGGGACTTCAGGCTTAATGTCTATCTGTACCCTGAAAATTTCATGGTCCTCAATACAAATCTTCGCGACAATGAGCTGTTTTACGGACAGGTATTTGCCAGCGGACTTGTCAATATGACCGGTCCGGCAAATAACCTTACCATGAATATATCGGCGCGTACCGGCCGGAACACCCGGTTCTTCATACCTCTGCAGAAAAGCGGCGAGATCGATGAGTTTCATTTTCTTACCTTCAAGGCTCCCTCTCCCCCTTCCGGGGAAACCGGTCCGGCGCAGGAACAGGAAACCGGGCACTACGATACCGGGCTATCGGGCATGCAGCTGAACATGGACCTTGAAGTTACCCCCGAGGCAGAAGTGCAGATTATTTTCGATTCCAAGATTGGCGATATTATACGGGGCAGGGGCAGCGGCTCATTCAAAATGGATATAAATACCCTGGGCCAGTTCAATATGTTCGGCGAATACGTAATTGAACAGGGAGATTATCTGTTTACCCTTCAAAACGTAATCAACAAAAGATTTGACATTGATCGCGGAGGCAGGATTTTCTGGAGCGGCGACCCGTTCGATGCAAACGTAGATCTGAAAGCAGTGTACAGGCTCAGGGCTTCTCCCGACAGACTGATACCCGCGTACAACGGGAACGAGGAAAGATATTCAAGGCGCATCCCGGTCGAATGCCAGATAATAATGAAGGAAAAGCTGATGTCGCCCGATATAAGCTTCTGGATAGACCTGCCAACGGCCGATCCGGAAACACGGCAGCGCGTCCAGGGTGTTTTGAATACCGAAGAAAAAAGAAACGAGCAATTTCTGGCGCTGCTGGTGATAAACAGTTTTTTGCCTGATCAGGACATGACGGGCCA
>SKQJ01000215.1 GCA_007119075.1 Bacteroidales bacterium
CAAAGGATCCTTTTGGTTTTTCTTTTTGCCGCCGCCCTTTTGACCGGGGTTACGGCTCAATACGGGAACCGCATATATTTAACCGATACCTCTATCTCGCCGGCAGATTCGAACCGGCTTTTCCTGCGTTTCCGGAATGCGACTTTTATCAATAACAAGGAATTCTTCAATCCCTGGCAGCCCGGATATACCCTGATCGGCTTTTGGGCCAGACCACTGCTCGAGTACCATCCCGGGCCGGATACCAGGCTGACGGCAGGGGTGCATCTTCTCAAGTATTCGGGATTAGGACGGTTTGACAGGACTGTACCGGTGTTCTCCTTTCATCACCGGTTCACACCCGGATTTGAAATGGTGTTCGGTTCCTTGCATGGGGCGCTGAACCACCGGCTGATAGAACCCTTGTTCACCTTTGAGCGGGTTTTTACCCACCGCAACGAAAGCGGGCTCCAGTTCCTGGTCGACCGGGCAGGATTTACCGCCGATGTGTGGCTCAACTGGGAACAGTTTATCTTCTCCGGCGACCCTTTCCAGGAGGAGTTTACCGCGGGACTTTCATCCCGGATTTCCCCTTGGAACCGGGAGGGACGGTGGCGCATTATGATTCCCGTGCAGCTGCTTGCCACTCATCTCGGCGGGCAGATCGATGTCTCAGGCGAAAGGATGCAGACGCTTGTCAATTTTGCCACGGGCATTCACGCTGATCTGAATGTAGATCATTCCTTTTTCAGGACTATTGGTTTCAGGGGCTATTTTGCCGTGTTCCGGGACCTTTCAAATGAGATCAGGCATCATTATGAGGACGGCCGGGGCTTTTACCCCAACCTGTATATTGATACCAGGTGGTTTGAGGCCGGTGCCGGCTACTGGTGGGGTAACCGCTTTGTGGCGCCACGCGGCGAGCCGGTTTTCCAGTCGGTTTCGCAGGTGGACCCTGACCTGGCAATCGATCAAAGAGAGCTGCTCACTTCAAAGATAATTTTTAACCGTCGGCTTCTGGAAGGCATCGATATGGGTATCCGGTTCGAAGTCTATTATGATCCGGTACTGGGCGATTTCGACCATACCGGGGGCATCCACATTATGATAGACAGGAGGTTTTTTCTGACCGGGGTAAAGAGGCAGTAAAACCCGGAACAGGATAAATCAGGTATAGTTGCGGGCGATCGGACCGGATGGATGAGAAACAAATCATCATAAAAATGAAAAAGACACTTTTATTCGGGTTAGTTTTAATAATCGGCGGAATAGCCAACGCGCAGATTAGTGAAAAATACGGGCTCAGAATTGGCGGGGGAATATCAAACCAGTACTGGGAATATCATAAACTTACGAACCTGACCGGCTGGAAAGAAAATAAACCAGGATTGAGTATCTATTTTAACGGCGAAAAGACATTGACAAGCTATCTTTCAATACGACCTGAAATAGGATATCTGTCAAAAGGGTTTAGAGAGGCTCTAGTATTTTCAGATGTGTATGGAGAAATTACAGAGACCAGAACTATGGATATTGTGTTTAATAATTTATCCGGCAATTTGGGATTTAAAATAAGCCCGATTGATTTTATTGTAAAACCTTACTTAATTTTGGGAATTCGGGGAAATTACATGTTTGATTATAAAGATTTTGAGATTGAATACCAGGGAGTGACGTATGGAATCTATAACTCTTTGATTGATGATTTTAACAAATTTACTTTAAGTGGACTGGTTGGGGCAGGAATTGAGTACAGAAACTTATTATTCCTTGACTTTGAGTACAATCCGGCGGTTACAAAAAATTTCCATGGAACCGGACTTTCAATCACCGATAAATATTACGGATTGACCCTGGGTTTGAATATTTTCAGGGCAGCAGGTGTCCGACAATGATGAAGGGAGTTACTACGGAGATTAAACCGCCACGAACCTCCAGGGTTTTTCCTTCCATACCGGTCCGGCATAGTCCACCCCGATCCTGGGAGTGGCAATGAACCGGGAATTGCCGGGACTGTCTTCCAGCCAGATCCTCTCCGAGGCGGTGAGATCTTCGGCGTTGAAGCTTTTATCTATGCCCAGGGCCCTGGTGAGGCGGCCGGGCCCGCTGATGCCCCCGACTCCCCTTATCAGCACAGCCTGGGGCTGTTCCGCCATACCGGTCACTATGTTGAGCATCCAGTGCATCCCGTAGATAAGGTAAACATAAAGCACCCCTCCTTCGCTGTACATTATTTCGGTGCGGCCGGTGCGACCCTTGCTGACATGGCATGCCAGGTCTTCAACTCCCCTGTATGCTTCGGTTTCGGATATGGCATAGCGTACCGGTTCCCGCCCGGGGCCCGCAACGACAAGCTGCATTCCGAGAAGGGCGGGAGCAAGCTCGAGCACGTCGCGGCGGAAAAAAGGTTTTTCAATCCTGGTGGTCAGCTTCATCGGCGTCGGACTTGTTTCCGGCAAAGATAAAGAGCGAATAAAAGAATGCAAAGAATGTGGCACCGGCCTGGGTCTCCAGGGTATCTTCCGTGAGCATGGACAGGGCTGCTATGCAGATAAAAACAAAGGGCAGCATCTTCAGATGGCTTTTTTCCATGAAAAACGGCGCCGCCATTCCAAAAAGAACAATCAGAAAACCGAAGATGCCGAAACTGATAATGAAGGTCAGGAACTGGTTGTGGGCCCTGAGCTGCCATTCGGGCTCAAGCCTGGATTCATTTTTTGCGTACTGTTCATCGTAGGCCAGCCTGACATCTCCTGTTCCGACCCCGAACAGGAAATTGTCGGTGATTATTCCTATGCCGGCTTTCCAGTATTCTATGCGCTGTGCAAAGGAGTGGCCGGTCGGATTGCCTCCCTTCCGGTAATTGTCCAGTTCCCAGAGGATCTGGTAAATCCTGGGATAAAGGAATTTGCTGTTCTGGAAAATATGGTTTGCCATGCCTCTCTCGATGTTTAGGATGTCGGTCTCGGTTAGCTGTGCCACCCCTTCGGCATCCTTGGCATAACCGTATGAGGCCAGGTAGCGGATAAGGGTTACACGGACCTCATGGCCTTTCATGTCGGATCCGCGGTAATCTATGCTGCTCCTCCTGTTCCACTCCTGCTCCAGCTCGGTTTCGCTTATATTGATCCACACGTAGTTGCCGTTTTCCATCTGCCTGTTAGCCGGGTAATGATGATACGGGTTGCCAGACGAGGTAAGGGTTTTCAGATCCGATTCATCTGCCGGCTTATTTGAAAACGAAAGGGCGGCCACCAGGATATACAGCGAAATAATAAGCGCTATTGCAGACATACCGTAAAGCAGCGAATTCCG
>SKQJ01000034.1 GCA_007119075.1 Bacteroidales bacterium
CTCACCGCCGCAGGATGCGCCGCCCCGGGACGTTCCGCAGCATGACAGCCCTGAGCAGGGTGCCCCGCCGACGGATGCCCCGTCGCAGGGTATTCCCCCAAATGGCATTCCGCCAAAGGGTTATAGCCCTGAAACCGGCATCTAACGAAAATGAATAATACGGAAAACATTGAAAACCATGTATAAAAATATTAAAATCTGATGCTTTACTATCTGTTTGACTGGTTGCAGGATCTTGATTTTCCAGGGGCAGGAGTGTTTTATTTCATCTCCTTCAGGGCATCAATGGCTATAATTTTGTCCCTGCTGATCTCTTTGCTGTTCGGCAAGCGCATCATAAACATTCTTGCCAGAAAGCAGATCGGCGAGACAGTCCGCGACCTGGGAATAGAAGGGCAGCTTGAAAAGAAGGGCACTCCCACAATGGGAGGTTTGATAATCCTGATATCGATTATCATTCCAATACTTCTGATCGGTGATCTTTCGAACATATATATAATACTCATGCTGATCACCACTGTGTGGCTCGGGATCGTGGGTTTTGCAGATGATTACATAAAGGTGTTCAAAAAGGATAAAAAAGGGCTGAGCGGCTGGGTGAAGGTATGGGGACAGGTCGGCATTGGGTTGATTGTGGGGATTGCCATGCTGGTGAGCGACAGCGTCATAGTGCGGGAAAAGGTGATGCTGCCTTCCGGCGAACCGATGATGGAAGTCAGGGAGACGGAATTGCCCGGCGAAGTTCCGGTTTATGTTACCGTCGATGTGAAAAACACCAAGACTACCATACCTTTTCTCAAAGACAATGAGTTTGATTATTCCTCCCTGCTGTGGTTTCTTGGCGACAAGGCCCTGAACTGGAGCTGGCTGATATTTATTCCCGCCATCATCCTCATTGTCACCGCCGTGTCAAACGGCGCCAATATGACCGACGGTCTCGACGGACTGGCTACCGGCCTGTCGGCAATTATTGGGACCACTCTCGGCATTCTTGCCTATCTCTCGGGCAATATCATTTATGCCGAATATCTGAATATAATGTATATACCCTTTACGGGGGAACTTGTCATATTTATGGCAGCCTTCATAGGGGCCACTATAGGCTTCATGTGGTACAATTCATATCCGGCCCAGGTTTTTATGGGAGACACGGGCAGTCTGGCGATCGGCGGGATCATTGCAGTATTTGCGATTCTGATACGCAAGGAGCTGCTGATACCCATTCTGTGCGGGATATTTTTCGTGGAAAGCCTGTCGGTTGTGATCCAGGTGAGCTATTTCAAATATACGAAAAGAAAATACGGCGAGGGCAGGCGTGTATTCCTGATGGCACCGCTGCACCATCATTATCAGCTTAAGGGATATCCGGAACCAAAGATAGTGACCCGGTTTCTGATAGTGGGAGTGTTGCTGGCAGTTATATCGGTAGTTACACTTAAAATCAGATAACCAGACGGCATGGAAGGTAGGATAATAATACTGGGGGGAGGCGAAAGCGGCACGGGTGCAGCCCTGCTTGCCAGAAAAAAGGGCATCGAGGCGTTTTTGTCCGATGCCGGTGAAATGAAAGGAGAGTACAGGGACTTGCTTGCCGGCAATGGAATAGATTGGGAAGAAGGCGGCCACGGAAAGGATTTGCTGGACGGGGCAAAAGAGGTAATCAAAAGTCCCGGAATCCCCGACACGGCGCCCGTCATCCTTGAGGCCCGGAAGAGGGGCATCCCGGTAATATCAGAAATAGAGTTTGCCGGACGGCATACCCGTGCGTTCCTGGTCTGCGTAACAGGAAGCAACGGAAAAACCACCACGAGCTCATTGATATATCATATGATGAAAAAAGCAGGGCTTAACGCCGGACTTGCAGGCAATATCGGGAAAAGCTTTGCAAGTATGGTCGCAGGTCATGATCATGACTACTACAGTCTCGAGCTCAGCAGCTTCCAGCTTGACGGGATAGACCGTTTCAAGCCTGATGTGGCTGTGCTTCTCAATATTACTGCCGATCACCTTGACAGGTACGGCGGTGACGTGGAAAGATATGCAGAATCGAAGCTGAGACTGGCAAAAAATCTGGGCAGCGATGACTCCCTGATCTGGTGCAGCGATGATGAGATCACCCGCAGGAAGGTCACCGCGGCAGGAACCGGTGCCCGGCTTTACCCGTTTTCGCTTGCTACAAGGCATATTCCGGGTGCATACACGGAAAACAATAAAATGATTATTAAATCAAATAACAACACCATTGAAATGACACTCGAAGAACTGGCATTAAAAGGGAAACACAATATTTACAATTCTATGGCCGCAGGGATTGCCGGACAGCTGCTCCACATAAGGAAAGAAGTTATAAGAGAGAGTCTTTCAGACTTTCAGGGCATTGAGCACAGGCTGGAGCCTGTGCTTAAAGTCCGCGGTATTGAATTTATAAATGATTCCAAGGCCACCAATGTCAATTCAACCTGGTATGCGCTTGAAAGCATGAATAAAAAAGTCGTATGGATCGCCGGCGGAATCGACAAGGGAAATGATTATTCGGCCCTTGACCAGCTTGTGCGGGAAAAGGTCCGTGCAATCGTATGCCTCGGAACTGATAATTCCAAATTGAAGGGTGCCTTTTACGGTGCAGTTCCGACTGTTGTGGAAGCATCATCCATGCCCGAGGCGGTGAGATCGGCCTATTATCTTGCCAAAAAGGACGATATCGTGCTTCTTTCGCCGGCATGCGCAAGCTTCGATCTTTTTGAAAATTATGAGGATCGGGGGCGTCAGTTCAAATACTGTGTGAGGGAGCTTTAAATATCATATATGACCGGAATTTTTAAATATTTGAAGGGCGACAGGGTGATCTGGGCAGTGATCATCTTCCTTTCCATTGTGTCGCTGCTGGCCGTTTACAGTGCGACAGGCACCCTGGCATACCGGTTTCAGGGCGGAAACACCGCCTATTATATACTTAAGCATTCTTCCATTTTGCTGGTAAGCCTGGGTATCATTTTTATCACCCATATGATACCTTATAAATTCTATTCGCGGTTATCACAATTGTTTCTGTATTTATCGGTCATCCTTCTTTTATTTACCCTGATAATGGGCACCTCCATAAACCAGGCCGCCCGGTGGCTCACCCTGCCAGGGCTTGGTGTCACCATCCAGACCAGCGATTTCGCAAAACTGTCCCTCATAATGTATATTGCCCGGCTGCTTTCTCAGAAACAGCCTGATATAAGAAACCTCAACGAATCGTTTGTCAGGATACTCGTACCCGTTCTGCTGGTTTGCGGACTGATAATGCC
>SKQJ01000035.1 GCA_007119075.1 Bacteroidales bacterium
GACTCCCAGCATGACATGGGAAGTCTCTCCTGCCGCCCGGGTTTTTCCTTGTGTTCTTTGCTGAAAACATTGACATCGACGTACAGCTCATCAGCCATTTTAAGGGCATTCTCCATTTCCAGCCCGTGCCTGGCGGCAACTACAAGTCCCGAAAGCAAAAGGTATATATCGGCAGAGCCGTCAGGGGAACGGAATTCAACAGTCTGCTTGCCTCCGTATTCCGATGTATCCAGGCATTCAAGGGGATTGGCATCGTTGATCATCCTGTTATTGCCGAGCCATCCGAGCGGCACCCTCACCAGGACTGAACGGTTGCGGTCACCCCAGCATATGCTGGTCGGCGCTTCCTGGTGCGGCACAAGCCTGAGATAGGAGGTTGGCACGGTATTGCCGAAGGCTGAAAGAGATGCGGCGCAATCCAGCCAGCCGGCAATCAGTTTTTTGGCGGTATCGCTGAGCCGGCCGTTTTCCTCCATTACATTCAAACCATTCTTTTCCAGCAGTGCATGCACGTGCATGCCGCTGCCTGCCTTGCCGATAGTTATCTTGGGAGCGAAACTGATCTCGACGTTGTATTTGCAGGCCAGCATCCTCAGTATCCATTTTCCCACCACAAGATGATCGGCTGCATCTTCTACATCGGAAGCAAGAAACTCAATTTCATGCTGTTCGAACAATTCATTCTCCCTGGTGAAGCTGCCGACTTCGGCATGGCCGTACTTGGTCCTGCCTCCTGCCCTGGCAATCAACAGGAGGGCCTGCGAGCGCAATTTTTCAAATTTGGCGTAAGGTTCGGAAGCATGATATCCTTTTTGATCTACAGGAGGGAAGAAGTCATGGCGGGGACTGTTGACATAATATTCGAGCTCGCCGAGGGCCTTGAATGTAAGCCCGGTCTTATCCCGGAAATCCCTGTGGGCTTTCCTCAGGATATAGCCGGGATCGCTTTCCAGCGGCTCACCGTGGCTGTTATAAAATGAACAAAGGATGTCAAGCGTCGGGACCTCTGTAAAAGGGTTCACAAAAGCCGTCCTGTACCTGGGTATAACGTACAGGTCGCTCGAGCCGGCTTCAACAAATGAAAAAAGACTCGATCCGTCAACCCTTTCCCCCTGGGTGAGGACTGTTTCAAGATATTTCTTGCCCGTGATGGCAAAGTTGAGGGTCTTCAGTTTCCCGTCTTCAGCCACATACCGGAAATTAAGCATTTCTATGCCGTTTTCTTCAATAAATCTCACGATATCATTCCGTGTAAATTCAGCCGGAGGTTTTTTTAAAAAACGTACGAGCTCATTTGGGTTGAGGCGTATTTCTGAATCGTGCATCTTCTTATTTTTTAGTCAGATACCAATTATTTACTCACTTGTGCAAACATAAAATGAATTGAATGCAAAAAACATGATTTTTGTTTTCAAACCTGTCCGGGACAGAATATCGGGATCAGGAACAGGGCAACTCTGCTCCCGGCAATTTATAGGCGGGGCGGTTTTCCGATTTGCTCGCCAGGATACCAAAGCCCGGCTCCGGCATCTTATCTGTCAGGAACCTCCGCAGGGCATTTCCGGCAATCGCCGGGGTGCTTAAGCCCGGAGAGGGATCTCCGGTGTTTCCGCCGGCTGACCTCCGGACAATCGGCTGCCAGGCAGGATAAAGCACGGCAGAGAATAAGGCATTGAATTGCTGGCCTCAGGTCCTATTGCAGGTTGTTGAGCCTTTCCTCGAGAGTAAGTATCCTGCTTTCGGCATCAGCTTTTTTGGCCATTTCCATTTCTATTACCTTTGCAGGAGCATTGCTCATAAAGCGTTCATTGCTGAGCTTTTTCAACACTGAAGCCAGAAACCCCCTGTTATAGTCCAGTTCCTTTTTGAGCTTTTCAATTTCCGCTTCAACGTCAAGCTTATCTTCCAGTGGAACATAAAACTCGTTGGTTTTTACCATAAAGGAAACAGCATTCAGGGGCTTGCTGTCTGACGGGCTGATCTCCGAGAGATTGCAAAGCTTGATTATGACGTCTTCATAGGGGATTGACGGGGCTTCTCCGTTGGTTTTGAAATGAAGCGCGACCTGATCTTTCTGGGGGATATTCCTTTCTGCCCGGATATTTCGCACCGAGCTGACAATTTCCATTGTGTTGCCAAAATCGGAAAGCAGTTTCTTTTGCACCCTGCCAGCCGAAGGCATGGAGGCGATCATTATGCTTTCTCCATCATTCCTTTCTCCGAGCCTTTGCCAGACCTCCTCCGTAATAAAAGGCATAATGGGATGAAGCAGGCGAAGCAGTGCATCGAAAAAACCGATGGTGGAACGGTAGGTCGATACATCCAGAGGCTTCCGGTAACCGGGCTTGATTATTTCAAGGTACCATGAGGAAAAATCGTCCCAGAACAGCTTGTAGAGCAGCATAAGGGCCTCTGATAGCCTGAAGTGGTCATAAAGAAGCGACAAACGGGCAATATCCTCATTAAGCCTTGACTCAAACCATTCTGTCGCCGCAGATGAATGAGCCGGACAGTCAGCTGCATCATCCGTTTCCCAGCCTTTTACCAGCCGGAATGCGTTCCATATCTTGTTGGAGAAGTTCCTCCCCTGTTCGGTCAGGCTCTCATCAAAGAGAAGGTCCCCTCCGGCGGGCGAACACAGAAGCATTCCCACCCTTACCCCGTCAGCTCCGTATCTACTGATGAGCTCCAGTGGTTCGGGGGAATTTCCGAGCGACTTTGACATTTTTCTGCCAAGCTTGTCGCGCACAATTCCGGTAAGATAAACGTTCCGGAAAGGCTTTTCCTGCCTGTACCCGTAACCTGCCATTATCATCCGGGCCACCCAGAAAAACAATATCTCAGGAGCCGTGACCAGGTCATTGGTTGGATAATAATATTTAAAATCAGGATCTTCGGGATCCCTGATGCCGTCAAATACCGCTATCGGCCAGAGCCAGGAAGAAAACCATGTGTCCAGAACATCCTCATCCTGCCTGAGATCATCCTCGCCAAGGGTCATATCGGATGTTTTTTCCCTGGCAAGCCCGATGGCTGCCGGCAGGGTTTTTGCCACAACAAATTCACCGGTTCCCCTGATAAACCATGCAGGTATGCGGTGGCCCCACCATAATTGCCTGGAAATGCACCAGTCCTTGATGTTTTCCATCCAGTGCCTGTAAGTGTTTTTGAATTTTGCGGGATGGAAACGGATAGTGTTGTTCATTACATTCTCAAGGGCGGGGTCTGCCATTTCCTGCATGCGGCAGAACCATTGCA
>SKQJ01000358.1 GCA_007119075.1 Bacteroidales bacterium
GTTTCACTTCTTCCCATAAAGCCGTTCAGCGATAAAAAAGCAGCAGGGATATGGAAACTGGCACTGGACGACGCCCGGGTAATCCTGAACGACCTGGCGGACAGAGGGATTATCCTGGATTATGAGAACAACGGCGAAACCACATATTCCCTGCCACCGCCCATGGCCGGTTTTTTCGAGTTCTCCCTCATGAGGTACCGCAATGATATTGACCAGAAAACACTGTCAGAGCTTTTTTACCAGTATATCAATGTTGAGGAGGATTTTATCAGGAACCTTTTCCTCGATGGAGAGACCCAGCTGGGAAGGACTTTTGTAAATGAGGAAGTTCTGTCAAACGAAAACGCCCTTCATGTTCTCAGCTACGAGAGGGCATCAGAGGTGATAAGAACGGCGGCACAGATAGGAATCGGTGTATGTTACTGCCGGCATAAGATGGAGCATATGGGTCAAAACTGCAAAGCTCCCATGGAAATATGCATGACCTTTAACAGACCGGCAGAATCGCTTATACGGCACAAAATCGCCCGAAAGGTTGCTGTTGCCGAAGGACTTGATCTGCTTGAGATGGCATACGGCAATAATCTTGTGCAATTCGGCGAAAACGTGCAGGAGAGCGTAGGGTTTATATGCAACTGCTGCGGGTGCTGTTGTGAGGCGCTGATCGCAGCAAGGAAATTCGGCTTCCTTAACCCGGTTGAAACCACAAATTTCATTCCCGGGATCGAAGAAGGCAAATGTACCGGTTGCGGGAAATGTGTAACCCTCTGCCCAGTGGAGGCCATGTCGATCGTATCAGCATCCGATCCCGGCAATCCTAAAAAAATGAAGGCAAAACTCGACAAGGGGCAATGCCTTGGCTGCGGAGTCTGTCTGAAGGGTTGCAGCACCGATGCACTGAAGCTGATACTGCGCAAACAAAGAGTAATTACCCCCGTGAATTCGGTGCACAGGGTAGTGCTGATGGCTGTTGAGCGGGGGAAGCTGCAAAACCTGATATTCGACAACCAGGTTCTGTTCAACCACAGGGCGATGGCAGCAGTGCTCGGGGCGATACTCAAACTGCCGCCTGCAAAGCAGATCCTTGCCAGCAATCAGTTCCGGTCAAGATACCTTCTTGCCCTTATAAGAAAATACACAAGGAAATAGTCAGGCTTTTAATTGACCTTTAGCGAGGAGATGCCGCCGTCAACACCATACACCTGCCCGGTTATCCATCCTGATCTTTCAGAAAGCAAAAATGCAGCCATTTCAGCAATGTCCCGTACAGAGCCAACCCTTTTCATCGGATGGCGTTGTGCATTAGCTTCAAGTTTCGCTGGACTGTTAAGCAAGCCTGAGGAAAGAGGAGTTTCGGTAATTGAGGGAGCAATACAGTTTACCCTTATTTTAGGCGCAAACTCAGCTGCCAGGGCACGCACAAGACCCTCCACCGCACCCTTTGAGGCAGAAACAAGGCTGTGAAAATTGAACCCCATTTTAACTGCCACAGTTGAAAATAATACCACTGAAGCCGAATCTGATTGCTTGAGCCTGGGAAGTATGGCCTGTATTACCTTTACGGCACCCAATACCTGTATATTGAAATCAGCGATAAAATCTTCAGGCTTTACCCTTACAAAGGGCTTAAGGTTGATAGTACCCGGACAATAGGCAAGTCCGTCGATCCTGTCGGGCAGGAAATCAAGATTCAGGGTATCTGCAGTAACATCAAGATAATGATATTCCGCTCCTGATGCATTCTCATCCAAAGGTGTGTTTCGATAGGTTCCATAAACCTGTCCTTCCCTTTTAAGAAGAGAGACTATCTCCTTCCCTATTCCTGATGATGCACCTGCAACAAGGTAATTCCTCATAAGTACCAGATATTAGCGCCACAATACTTGTTTAATTATTTGCGATATATAACAAACAAAAAAATTGAGCAAAAGTTTATCTGCCACCTGTTATCAGAAAAAAGTTTTTCACCTTTCGGTGGAAAATGCTGCTGCCATCATATCCAAACGATGGATGCCCGGCAACAGGTTGCAATACTCATCTGACGTTGCTATAACACTTTCTGACAACTGCTTAACCAGTTTTTTTTGTAGATTATATGGCAATGAAGTAACTTTGCAACAGATATTGAATCAGGGATTTTAAAATTCAGACACCATGGAACCACAAACATTGAAATTCTCAAATGAAAACAAGGTTGAGTTCATGAAAGAATTAAGAAAAAAAGTCGATGAGCATTTTGAAAAGAATAACCTCTCAAAGCATGCTAATGCAGGGATGGTTTTCAAGACCATCGTCATGCTGACATTATATATCGGGCCTTACCTGCTTATGATGACAGGCGTGGTTACTTCCACTCCCCTGATTCTGCTATGCTGGATTGTGATGGGGCTGGGCATGTCGGGTGTGGGCATGACAGTCATGCATGATGCCAATCATGGAGGTTACAGTGCCAGTCCCCGGGTAAACAAATGGATCGGCTCCTCACTGTTCATCCTCGGAGGGCTTCCTGAAACCTGGCAGATCCAGCACAATACCATTCACCATCAATACACCAATATCGACGGATACGATGCCGATATTGACCCTGCTCCTATGCTGCGGTTTTCCCCCCACAAGCCAATGCGTAAAATACACAGATACCAGTATATATATGCCTGGATCCTTTACGGGCTTATGACCATTATGTGGATTACCACCAAAGATTTCCAGCAGCTGATCAAATACAAGGCAAAGGGCATGCTGGCAACTGAAAAAAAAACATTCTACCCGCTTTTTATAAAACTTACCCTTACAAAGCTTCTGTATTATTTCCTTTTTATTGCACTGCCAATAATCATACTTCCCATTCCATGGTATCTGACATTATTGTTTTTTGTGATCATGCATTTCATAGCTGGCGTTATCTTAAGCATTGTTTTTCAAACAGCACACGTGATGCCGGATTCGGCATATCCCCTGCCTGATGAAAAAGGCTATATTAATAATAACTGGAATATACACCAGTTGAGTGTGACCACGAATTATGCAATCGATAACCGGTTTTTAACCTGGGCACTGGGAGGGCTTAACTACCATGCAGTTCATCATTTGTTTCCCAACATTTGTCATGTGCATTACAGAGATCTGTCTCCCATTATAAAAGAAACCGCAGCCAAACATGCGGTGCCTTATCGAGTGCAGCCCACTTTATTCAGTGCAGTCAGTAATCACGCTAAAATGCTCAAGCTCCTGGGGCGGGAGCCTGCATGAA
>SKQJ01000296.1 GCA_007119075.1 Bacteroidales bacterium
AGGATATCAACGTTGAGCCCTGCAATTGATGGCAGAAGATGGGTTATATCGCCGCAGATATGAAGCTTGACCCTTGCTCCTTTTTCCTGGATAAAGCTTATGATCTCATGATGACGCCCTTTAACGTGCATATTGTATGTGTTGGGGTCGATCTGGGAGCAAATGGCATCTCCGATACCGATTATATCGCAGCCGGCTTCTATCTGTGCCAGGGCAAACTCTTTGGCCGTGACGACACATTTGTCCATAAGCGTGTCGCTGAGCGACGGATCGGTCATCATATGCATGAGCATTTCAGAAATTCCCGCAAGATCGCATGCTTCGGCCAGGGGGCCTTCAATCCAGCCTATCACGGGAACCGTGCCTTTCAGCTCTTTCTGAAAAAGCCTGGCCCCCTCTATCCGGTCAAGCGTTCTCGGGGATTTATATACGTCCGGGTTTTTCAGTTCCCGGATGTCGTCGGGAGTCTTTACCAGGATGTTTTCACATCGGGGGACAGCCTCTGCGGGGAAGCTTATCTTTGCCCCAAATGCTGAGGTTTCCCGGTAGGGATCTGAGATCAATCCGACCATGTCGGCATCAAAATGCTCCATGCAGCGTATATTGCAGTCCACCAGGGTTTTGTGATCAGATGCAAATTTGCCGTAGGTTGTCCCGCCGAAACGGGCGGCAAAATGCATCAGGATCGGCCGGAACAATATTCCGGCTGACAGGTTGCCGGCAAAGAGCTCCTCCGATAATTGCTTTTTGTTTTTCATTGGCACAGGTTAAAACCACAACAAACTTAATTTAAAATTGACAATTTACCTCATTTAAAACAATCATCGTTTTGTGCCTTCGCAATTATTGCAGCAGATAATACAAAAAGGCCTAACTTTACTTTTTGCATTATTGATGAAAATATTATTGAACATGACGCTTCCCGGCAAAATTAAAGAAAAGGCAAAGACCAGCTTTGGTGAGATCGTAAAGGTGAGAAGGCATTTGCATAAATACCCGGAACTGTCGTTCCGTGAACACGAGACTTCTGCATTCATTGCAGCCAGGCTCAGGGACTACGGAATAGAATACAGGACCGTCGCCGACACGGGCCTCGTAGCAAAGATTCCCGGGCGCAAAGGCAATGGCAGGACAATAGCCCTGAGGGCTGAACTGGATGCCCTGCCGGTGCAGGAGGAAACAGGGCTGCCGTTCAGCTCGGCAAGGCCGGGAGTAATGCATGCCTGCGGCCATGATGTTCATGCTGCATGCCTCCTTGGCAGCGCAGGGATAATCAAGGACATGGAAAAGGATTTTGCCGGCACGGTATATTTTATTTTTCAGCCCGGAGAAGAAACCCTTCCAGGCGGTGCAAAAAAAATGCTTGACGAGGACCTTTTTGACGGCGATGAGCCCGATCTGATTATTGCGCAGCACGTATTGCCGGAGCTTGGCGCAGGAGAAGCAGGGATAAGGCCGGGCATGTACATGGCCTCGGGCGACGAGATTTATATTGAAATTTCAGGCGAGGGAGGTCACGGGGCAATGCCGCATACAACTGTCGACACAGTGGCCATAATGTCTCAGGTTGTAATTGCCCTACAGCAGGTTGCAAGCCGTTTTGCGCCTCCCCATATACCGACAGTTTTGAGTTTCGGGAAGTTCATCGCCAACGGGGCCACCAATGTGATACCGCCTGAAGCGATTATAGAAGGCACCTTCCGTACCATGGATGAAACCTGGAGAGCGAAAGCCCATGAAAAAATAACCGCCATTGCTTCCGGTATTGCCGCCGGAATGGGGGCAGCCTGCAGGGTTGAGATCAGGAAAGGCTATCCTGTATTGCACAATGATCCTGAAAGCAGCCTTCTTGTCAGGCACCTGATGGAGGAGTTCATAGGGACCGGCAACGTCAGGGAGCTCCCACTCAGAATGACCACCGAAGATTTTGCCTGGTTTGCAAGGAAATATCCCGCTGTTTTTTACCGGCTCGGCACCGGAATGCCCGGCAAATTGCTCCATTCCCCGCATTTCGATATCAATGAGCAAGCCATGGAAACGGGAACGGGACTGCTTGCCTGGCTGGCCCTGTCGTTCCTGGGAGGCGACCATTGAGGGCAGCTCGTTTGCAGCCGAAAGCTTTCGTGGAACCTGACTTTTCCTTCCGGCAGAAATCAAATCATATGCGGTTTGAAAAACGGGCATTTTTTCCTCTTTCTATTTGAAATCGGATGTAAAAAATTTGATATATATTTGCGGCATTAATTTTTCATTCACCAAAACCGATTAAACCATGGCTTACGTTATAACCGATGATTGCACCGCATGCGGGAGCTGCATTGATGAATGCCCCGTCGAGGCAATTGCAGAAGGGGATATTTACACCATTGATCCTGAAGTTTGTACCGACTGCGGTGCATGCGTGGATGTTTGCCCGGTTGACGCAATTCACCCGGAATAACACTACAGATTGTTATTTAAGGCAAAGTCCGCGACCGTATCGCGGACTTTCACGTTTTATATCTATTACTGACGGCCATTGAGCCGATTTCTGTATATTCAGTCCATTGAACGGGATCCCACCCTATTTTGCCGGCCCGTGATAACCCGTGGTTTTTTCAGAATAGCCCGGTTATGTTGCCGTTCTCATCAATATCAATGTTCTCTGCTGCAGGGGTGGCGGGCAAGCCGGGCATTCTCATTATGTCGCCTGTTATCGGGATCACAAATCCGGCGCCGGAAGCGATTTCTATCTCCCTCACCGTGACCACGAAGTCTTTGGGCCTTCCAAGAAGGTCGGGATTATCGGACAGAGATTTCTGGGTTTTGGCAATACATACGGGAAGCTTTTCAAGGCCCAGCTGCTTGATTTTCTCCAGGTCCGCCCGGGCTTTCCTTGTATAGTCGACAGCATAAGCCCCATAGACCTTTTTTGCAACCGTTTCGATCTTTTTCGGAATATCCCAGTCCCAGTCATACATCGGCTTAAATACATTTTTACATCTCGAGGCTGTCTGCACGACCTTATCGGCCAGTTCCATTGCGCCTTTGCCGCCTTTGCCCCATACATCGGCAACGACTGCATCGACACCCATTGTCCGGCTGTATTCTTTTATGATCGACAGCTCCTCTTCGGTATCGGAAGCAAATTTATTGATGGCAACCACCGCGCAGATGCCAAACGTCTGTATATTCTCGATATGTTTTTCCAGGTTTGACAGTCCCTTCCTGAGGGCATCGGTATCGGGCTCAGTCAGCTTTGAAAGGTG
>SKQJ01000397.1 GCA_007119075.1 Bacteroidales bacterium
CCGTTACATGGCTAAGCACCGCGCCGGCATCAACCAGTCCGTGGTCCTTATCCAGAATAGCCCTCATATATTTGTCCGTGCTGAGCGTGCCTTTCATAAGGAGGCTGCCCTTCCCGTCGTTTATAAGTCTGACCGATTTTACTGCAGCAGCCGCATCGCTGCTTTCATTGATGATGTTGAATTTGGAAAGATCGATCGATTTCTCGGTGCAGATGGCCGATATGATCTGCCTGTCACCTACAAGCGTGGCTTCGACCAGGCCCTGGTCCACCGCCCTGGAAACCGCCTCAATTGTTTGTTCATCAACGGCCCATGAAGAAACCAGGTGCTGCTTGCTTCGGTTTCTAACCAGGTCGAATATTTGTCCGATACCAGTCAGTTGCATATTATCGATTTGATTTATCCCGGATGCTCCAAAGGCAGTGAAAGCATAGCTTACATCTTTCCTATGATCCTCTGGGTGTCCTCGGCGATCACCAGTTCTTCATCTGTGGTCACTGCCATAATGATGCCCCTTGAGCTTTTCTTGCTGATGACCTTCGTGGTTTCCCTCAGACCGGTATTTATCTCATCATCAAGCTCCAGGCCGAGGAACTCCAGCCCCTGCGTTACTCCGCGGCGGGTGGTGTCGGCATTCTCCCCTATACCGCCGGTGAATATAAGAATGTCGACTCCCCCGAGTACTGCGGCATACGATCCAATGTATTTTTTCACCCTGTAATCATACATTTTCAGCCCCAGGTTAGCCCGTTGATTTCCTTTTTCGGCCTCAAGCTCTATCTCTCTCATATCGGATGAGATGCCGGTAATCCCGAGCATTCCGCTTTGCTTGTTTATGATTGTATTGACCGAACCTAATCCGATATCTTCCTTGTCAAGGATATAGGTGAGCACTCCCAGGTCAAGATCGCCGGTCCTTGTCCCCATCATCAGCCCTTCCACAGGGGTGAAGCCCATTGAAGTATCGACCGATTTTCCATTCCTGATAGCCGTCACGGAAGCCCCGTTGCCAAGATGGCAGGAGATGATCTTTTGTTTGGTGATATCCACCCCCAGAAAATCGCAGGCTTTTTTTGCGACGAAGCGGTGACTGGTGCCGTGATAGCCGTATCTCCTGATTCCGTACTTGGTATACAGGGAGTAGGGGATCCCGTACATATAGGCGTAGTCTGGCATTGTCTGATGGAACGAAGTATCAAAGACGGCAACCTGCCTTATTCCCGGAATGAGGGTGCTCATGGCGACAATCCCTTTCAGGTTGGCAGGGTTGTGCAATGGTGCAAGATCACAGTATTTTTCAATCTCACCGAAAACCGTTTCATCTATAAATACACTTTCGGTAAATTTCTCGCCCCCCTGGACGACCCTGTGTCCGACTGCTTCTATATCGTTCAGGGTTTTGAGGCAGCCATGTTTTTTGCTTGTAAGCACTCCCAGGATATATTCAATGCCAAGTTGATGATCCAGAATTTCCCCCTCAAACCTCAGTTTTTCGCCCGATTGTTTTTCATGTTTCATAAAAGACCCTTTCAGTCCTATTTTTTCAACTACTCCGCGGGCAAGCACCTCTTTGTTTTTCATATTGAAAAGCTGGTATTTGATTGACGAGCTTCCGCAGTTTAAAACCATTATCTTCATGTACCTGAGTTTTTATTTATGCTATTATTCATTTCATTTATTAAAAAAGGCAGACGACGCCTGTCTGCCGCACCTGCACCGGTCGCGGGACGCTATTTAAACAGGGGAGCCTTGATACGAGAGCCGTTCTTATCGTATTCATAGAAACCCTTGCCGGTTTTCCTGCCAAGATGGCTGGCCCTTACAAGTTTCTTTATGAGAGGGTTTGCTTTATACCGGATGTCTCCGAATTCATTGTATATGTTGTCCATGTTGCGCAATACCCTGTCAAGACCGATCCTGTCGGCCATCTCAAAGGGACCCTGCCTTGTTGAAAGGCTGCTGGCAAAGGTCAAATCAATGTCTTCCTTGCTGGCAATGCTCTCTACCAGGATCTGACATGCTTCGTTAATCAAAACACACAGCAGTCTCACGCTTATCAGCCCGGGAGATTCATCTACAGGTATTACCACTTTGCTCAGCAGTTTGCCGAAAGTAAGCACTTTGCTGTAAACTTCATCTGAAGTGTGAAGCCCCCTTGCAACCTCAAGTGTGCGTGATTCGGGCGATGTGGTTGAAAAGTGAAGGCTGACACAGCGTTCCTTGTGCTGGAGCTCCGAGGCGAGCTCGGTTATTACAAGTGTGGTAGAATTGGTTGCTATTATGGTTTGAGGGCTTACATGCTGCTCGATTTTCCTGAATACATCCTTTCTTACTCCGACACTGTTCTCGCGGGTCTTAGACAGGATGGCCTCAATGACCAGATCGCAATCTGAAAGATCCTTATAGCTCAGTGTCCCCCTGATCCTTGAAAGGGTGCTTCTCTTTTCGGCGGGCGTCATTCCCCAGCGCTGGATCATGCGGTCAAGCTGGTTTTCGATCGACTGGATAGCCTGATCAATAAGCTCTTCAGACAATTCAATGAAAACGACCTCAATGCCGCGGCAGCTTATTATGCGGGCGATCGACTGACCGATACTGCCGCATCCCACTATGCCTACTTTTGAAAAAAGTGTCCTGGGCCTGTCTTTTTTACTTAAGCCATATTTTTCAATAGGTTCAATTTTTGCTTTTGCCATATTCTTTTTTATTGTATTTGGAGTAATTATTTTTCTGAGGCCTGGGTTGCCGTGATTGCGACCAGGTTGACTATATCGCTTACCGAACATCCCCTGGAAAGATCGTTGATGGGAGCCGCCATTCCCTGAAGCACGGGACCGATTGCTTCGGCGCCTGCCAGCCGCTGGACAAGTTTGTAGGCAATATTTCCTGATTCCAGGGAAGGAAAAACAAGCACGTTGGCCCTGCCGGCGATTGTGCTTCCGGGAGCCTTGGATTGCCCTATCTTTTCGATTATGGCGGCGTCTGCCTGCAGTTCGCCGTCAATCTGCAGGTCAGGAGCCATTTCCCTGGCAATTCTGGTGGCATTTGCGACCTTGTCGACCAGCGGATGTTTTGCGCTTCCCTTGCTGCTGAAGCTAAGCATTGCCACCCGGGGCTCAAAACCTGCTATTGCCCTGGTAGTGCCTGCTGTAGCTACAGCAATTTCAGCCAGTTCGGATTCTGTCGGGTCGGGATGAACGGCGCAATCGGCAAAGACCATCAAACCGTTTTCTCCATAGTTTTTGTCTTTCAGGATCATTATAAAGGCTCCGGATACAACACTTATCCCGGGTTTGGTTTTTACATACTGAAAAGCAGGTCGCAGCACATCGCCGGTTGAATTTATTGCACCTGCAACTTCGCCATCGGCATCTCCGGCCTTGATCATAAGGGTGGCCAGGTAAAGGGGATCGGTGATAAGCTTTGCCGCCTCATCATGTGTAAGGCCTTTGTTTTTGCGGAGATCAACCATAAGTTCGATATAACGGTCCTTTCCGGAGTGGTTTCGGGGATCGATAATGGTTGCTTTTTCTATGGCCGAAAGGTTAAGTTTACCCGCTTCATTCATGATCTCGTCCGGGCTGCCAAGCAGAATTATTTGTGCTATGCCCTCTTTTATAAGTATATCGGCTGCTTTGAGTGTCCGTTCTTCCGATCCTTCGGGCAGTACAATCCTTTTGTTATATTTCCGGGCATTTGATTTGATCCTTTCAAGTAAATCCATAGTAATGAGGGGTTTAGGCAAAAATGTTCTTGTCTGTAAAGTTACAGTAAATTTGACTTTTTCCTGCGAAAGTTTTAATGATATTCGTCAGTGTTTAAAGTATTTCAGGGTTTTGGTGAATTAACCCGGTGCCAGAGGTTAGCCAGGGGCCTGAATGAAACGGGAATCAGGCCGGGCGAACCAGCGGCATTCAGTCCGGGCTTTTGCTGCACGAAACGGGAATCAGGCCGGGCGAACCAGCGGCATTCAGTCCGGGCTTTTGCTTCATGTAACGGTAATCAGCCGGGAGACCGAATGGAGAAGGGTTTTGATGCCGGCTGATCCGGAGCGCATCATATTTCTACCGTGAGCTCATCGAAAGCAAGCCGGATATTAGGAGGCAATTCCTTCTCTACTTCACTGTGCAGGCCCATCTGGTGACTAATATGGGTGATATAGCCCCGTCGCGGGCCGAATTCATTAATCAGTCTGACGGCTTCCGGCAGAGAAAAATGAGAAATATGTTTTTGCTTCCTGAGCGCACTGATTACCAGGAACTGGCTTCCGATGATCTTTTCCTTTTCTTCCTCGGGAATGTAATTGGCATCCGTAATATAAGTAAAGTCGCCGATCCTGAAGCCGAGCACCGGCAGCCTGTAATGAAAGGCCCTGATGGGAATGACCTGATGGCCGCTGGCCTCAAATGGAAAGTTTTCGATTGTATTTAGCGTAATCCTGGGGATTCCGGGGTATTTGTTTTCGGCAAATATATAGCTGAATTCGCGCTTAATGGAAGGGATCACCCTGTCTTCAAGGTATAAATCGATTGCACGCTGATGGACAAAATTAAATGCCCTCACGTCGTCGAGACCGGCAATGTGATCTTTGTGATCATGGGTATACAGTACAGCATCCAGGCTGCTTACCCTGGCCCTGAGCATCTGCTGGCGGAAATCGGGGCCGGTATCAATAACAATGACTTTATCCTCTGCCTCAATCATTACCGATGTCCGCAACCGCTTATCCCGGGAATCGCCGGAGCGGCATACCGGACACGTACAGGCTATAACCGGAACTCCCTGTGAGGTGCCTGTTCCCAAAAATGTAACCTTCATCCGAATCACTTTTCAATCACCGGAACGCCCGTTGCTTGCCGGGGCATTCGAAAAACGACAATTATTCTGCCGGCACTAAAATTAGATAAAAAATTGATATTTGAGGTCGAATACAAAACAAAGAAGTAATTTTATGGATAGTTAATTTCACAACAGATGCCTGGCAAATTATATCTTATTCCGTCCCTGCTTGGAGATTCTGCGCCCGAAGAGGTGCTGCCGCAATCAGTATTCAGGGTCATTGACCGGGTGGATCATTACATTGCAGAAAACATCCGTTCGGCCCGGCGGTTTTTGATAAAAGCCGGTTCAAAGGTCAAAATCGATGATATCAAATTTTATGAACTGAACAAATACACTCCTGACAAGGATCTTGCAGCGTTTCTCGGACCCGCTGCCGCAGGTTCTGAAATGGGGCTGCTGTCGGAAGCAGGGGTGCCATGTATAGCCGATCCGGGTGCCAAAATTACCGCAATCGCTCACAGGATGGGGATAAGGGTTGTCCCCCTGGCAGGCCCTTCATCGATAATACTTGCGCTTATGGCCTCCGGAATGAACGGGCAAGCGTTCATCTTTCACGGTTATCTGCCCGTAAAGAAAAATGAGAGGATCCAGGCAATAAAAAAGATTGAGAGGGATTCTAAAAACAACGGTCAGTCCCAGATTTTTATGGAAACACCCTACAGGAACATCAGTATGCTTGAAGACCTCGTAAGGGTCTGTGATCCGGCAACCCTGTTGTGCATTGCATGTGACATTACACTCGAATCGGAATTCATCCGGACCAGGGAAATATCCGGCTGGGCAAAAAAAAAGCCGGACATCCATAAGCGTCCGGCAATTTTTATAATGCAGGGTTATTCTTCCTTGACCTGAAGCTCAACCAGCTCAAGATCAAAAACCAGAGGAGTATAACCCGGGATATTCGTGCCTGAACCTGCTGGTCCGTAAGCCAGGGATGAGGGAAGCACTATTCTTGCCCTGCCTTCCTCCTTCATCAGTTTTATCCCCTCTTCAAAACCGGGAATGACATTTTTCCCTCCAACGGTGATATCCAGAGTTTTTCCCCCGGTATTTGAGTCAAAGACCCGTCCATCGGTGAAGCTCCCCCGGTAATACACCCTTGCAATGTCGCCATCGCCGGGATATGTTTCTCCGGTCCCCTGACCGAGCTCTATGAAATAGATTCCGTTAAGCTGCTGAACAGAAAGATGGGTGGAATCGATGTAAAGCCCGGTGTAATCAACTATAAGCTCTTGTTCGTAAGCTTCAGGATCCCTGATCACCCTGACCAGCTCGATGTCATAAATGATGGTGGAGTACGGGGGGATCAAACCTGTCCCGACGGATCCATAGGCCAGGTGGGAAGGGATTATCAATCTTGCTGCTTCATTTTCTTTCATAAGCAGGAGGCCTTCCAGAACCCCCTTGAGCCCGAGAAGGCTCAGATCCATTCGCTTGTCCCCGTATATAACTGATGAAGAATAAATGTTGTTCCTTCTTGCAACCTCTTCATCAGTGGTATCGAAAATCCGGTCGTTTATTGTTCTGGCCGTATAATTGATAATTACCCAGTCATTCCTTTCGGGCCGTATCCCCTGGCCTTCCCCGTGGGATATGTAGTATATCCCGCTGCTTTCCGGTTCTTTGTCGATATTGTGAGATTCGAGGTATTGCCTGAGCAGGCGCATTTCCTTCTCCTTTTGTAAGCTATCATCCTTTTCGCCGCAGGCGAAAATAAAAAGTGCTGTTACCGGCAAAAAAACTAGTCTTCTGAAAATTTCCTGCATCCTGATCATGGTTGGTTCGGTCGATTAAAATCGTTGCTAAAAGATATTTGCCACTTCAACATCAAATATAAGAGTTGAGTAGGGTGGTACGATGCCTTCGGCCGATCCCGACGGACCAAAGCCGATTTCTGAAGGAATGATCAACCTGGCTTTAGTGCCTATACGCATTTTTTTAACCCCCTCGACAAAACCGGGAATATAGTTGGCCGAAAAATTCAGGTCAAGCGTCCATGTTTTCCCGGTTTCGCTCCTGTCGAACATCCTTCCGTCAATAAGCGATCCCTGATAATAGAGGGCGACCTTATTTTCCGGTCCGGGCAGGTTGCCGGTGCCTTCCTCTGTTTCAATATAGTAGAGACCCGATGTTTCGGCTTCGACATCTATTCCATTTTCCAGGAGGTAGGCCTCCAGCAGTTTCTCCTCGTGTTCTAAAGGATCTTTTATAACATCGAGCAGTTCCACATCGTAGATCAGAGTGGAATAAGGACTTATGATACCCACTGAACTCTGTCCGAAAGCCAGGTGCGAGGGAATTATGATTCTGGCAATTTCGCCTTCCTTCATCATCATCAAACCCTCCCTTAACCCTGCAATTGACATGGTTTCAAGCAGGAATTTATATGGTCCGTACAGTTTGTCTTCTCGCACAATGTTATTGGCAGCCGCCAGTGTCCTGTCACTGGTGTCGAAGACGGTTCCATCAACCAGCCGGCCGGTAAAATTAATGTTGACATAGTCGGACCTTACCGGACTCTCGCCTTCAGATGGCTGGAGAACAACGTAATACAGGCCGCTGCCTGTAGGTTCTAAATCCGTATAGCCCATCTGCTCAAGGTATTGCTGCAATTTGATTTTTTCCTCTTCCACCCGTTCATCTTCCTTATTGCATGAGGCTAACAGGAGCAAAAAAAGGGAGAGCAATAAAACAGGGACTAATATTCTTGGTTTTTCAGACATAAAATTTGGTTTAATTAAAGGGGATTAATGATTTGTGAACCTTTTCTCCTAGATCACTTTTTCACCCAGAAAGTTGCAATCGTCATAAATAAATAAACGATTTCTTGACATGATTAGTTTACCTTCCTGAAACTTTAACAACTTCCACTTCATAAATTAATACAGCCCTGGGGGGTATCCTGTCCTGATCGCCGATGAGCCCGTGCCCGAGAAACGGCGGAAGCACAAACCTTGCCTTGTCGCCTTCCCTTAACATAAGGGCCCCTTCTTCAAGACCGGCCTCCACACCGCCCTGTCCCACCCGGAACACTTTCAGTCCGTCTTCCCCGGAGGAGTAGCACACAGTTCCGTCAAGCAGGCTGAGAGTATATTCGAGTGATATTATGTTTCCTCTTTTAACTTCCGGCCCGGCTCCGTGCTCATAGACCTGATATCCGAGTCCGGTCCTTGTAAACTCCAGATCCCAGTTCCTGCGGCCTGTATAGGCATTTATCAGGTCCATGTCCCTGCCCACGAGAAACTGATTGGCCCTGACCAGGTCTTCTTTGGTAACTACCTGTTCACGGCCTGCAGCGGTTTCATTTCTGTCGCCGGAACAGGAGGATGCTGACAGCAAAACCAGCAGTGATAATAAATATATGCTATTAAAATTTCCCTTCATAAGACTCAGGATTCCCGAACCCTTTCTTCCTGACATAATCAGGTAACAGAGAAACAAATTTATTTATTGCTTCCGGAAGGCTTAATTTCGATTCTCCGCCGGAGGCATTTAAGTGGCCTCCTCCGTCAAAATTCTCCTGTGCAAAAACATTGGTGTCAAAACTGCCCTTGGAGCGAAAGGATATTTTGATATGGTCATCGTTTTCCATAAAAAAGGCCACGAAAACAATTCCCTTGATTGAAAGCGGGTAATTCACAAAACCTTCTGCATCGCCCCTGATATATTTATATTCTTTTTTCTCATCCAGGCTCAGGCTCATATAGGCAGTTTTATATTCGGGAATCACTGCCATTTTTTCCAGCAGGCAGTAACCAAGAAGCCTCATGCGGTTTTCGGAGTAATTGTCGTACACCATGGAATAAATGTAATCCTTATCAATGCCCCTTTTTAGCAATTCAGCAAGGACCCTGTAGGTTTCGGGCTGGGAAGAATTGTAATTAAAGGAACCGGTATCGGACATTATTCCCGCATACAAACAGGTGGCAATAACAGGATCGATCAATCCGGGATCTCCGGCCGATTCAATAAACCTGAACACAAGCTCGGCGGTGGAGCTTGCCATTGTGTCTGAAATAACAATATCGGCAAAATCGGAGGGGTTGGGATGATGATCAATCATGATCTTATAGGAGTCAGATTGGGATATCAATTCCCCGGCCTTTCCGGCCCTGGTCGGCGTATTGAAGTCCAGTGCGAATAAAAGTCCGGCATTCAGGATTGCATTTTTAGCCTCGGCTTTTTTGTTCTTATAGATAATGATTTTTTCATTTCCCGGCAGCCACCTGAGGAAATCGGGACACTGGTCGGGAATAACAATTTTTACCTTCCTGCCGGCTTTGCTGAAATAATGATATAGCGCAAGTGAAGATCCCACGGCGTCGCCGTCGGGATTGACATGACTTACAATTACTATCTGCGGCGCCATATCAAGTCTGACCTTCAGGGCTTCCCTGAGACGGGCATCGCCGGCGCCCGATATTTTATAATTCTGTGGAGCCACTTATTTTTCGATTTTTTTTGCGATATTTAATCCCTGATAGCCACGGTAAATATATTTTCATTTTGGCTATATGATAATTAACTGCGAAATTACAATTTTTAAGGCAATATTTTCCTTCATGGGCTGATTGCCAGTCTCAGCTCATTTAACTGTTTAATCCTTATTCTTTTAATTCATTACTACAAATGGAGTATACATTAACGATAATCAAGCCCCATGCTGTAAGGGACAACAAGGCAATCGCCATGCTTTCCATGATTGCCGAAGCCGGATTCCGGATCGCAGCAATGAAAATGATAAGGCTGTCTTCATTCAGGGCAGGCGAGTTCTATGCCGAACATGCCGGCAAACCTTTCTGTGAGCAGCTGGTAAAAATGATGTCGTCGGGACCAATCATCGTGGCGATCCTGTCCAAGGATCATGCCGTCAGGGATCTGCGCAGCCTGGTGGGAAATACCGACCCTGAAAAGGCGGACCCGGGGACCATGAGGAAAATTTTCGGCAATTCAATAAGGGAGAATGCAATACATGCTTCTGACGGGGTGGAAAAAGCATTGAAGGAATGCTCGTTTTTCTTTTCAGAAATGGAAAGATTCAGTTTTTGAGGAATTTTGCCCTTAATAATGGAAATATTCAGTTTCTTTTAGAAACTCCCTTCAAAGCGTGAAGATTTTATTTCGGTAAGAAATTTTGCTGTCAGGCGGAGGCGCCCCTGTTTTCGAGGAAAATTGCATTATTCGATGCCGGTAGTGAATTTCTCCGGGTATCTGGGCGTAATGTTTTCATAGAATTTTTTAATTCTGTTCATGTCCGCTTCAACATCACCGGACGGGTAAAAAAAACCGGCGGTCCCCAGCTCTTTTCTTTTATAGTCGATAAAACCGAGAACCACCGGAACATCTGCGCCCCTGGCGATCCGGTGAAATCCTGTTTTCCATACGGCAGCCCTGCTGCGCGTCCCTTCCGGGGTCAGAACAAGAATAAACGAATCGTTGATCGAGAGTTCCCTGATCATCTGATCAACAATATCTGTATCGCCGCTGCGGTCGACCGGCACGCCTCCCAGGGCTCTCAGCATGTTGCCGAGGGGAAAATAAAAAAGTTCCTTTTTGATCATTATTCTGGCCCTGATGCCCAAAGAAAAATAAAACAGCTGGCCCCACACAAAATCCCAGTTGCTGGTATGGGGTGCGACAACTACGACGTATTTTTTTTCACCGGGAATATTTTCAAGGGTTTTCCATCCGAAAAGCTTAAGAAGGAAGGAGCTTAACTTTCGTATCATATTTTTGAAACAGGCCTAAACTGCCGGTACGGGTTTTTTGTGGGCGACAGCCTCAGAATTATAAAAGCCTTCGCGTTCCATTTTGCCCCAGCCCCTTTTGCCCCTCAGGAAATCCCAGTTGCCCTTGATTGCCCAGACCACGGTAAGGGGATGAAAGAAGATGGGTTCAAGAAAAGCCGTTCCGATCAGCTTCAGCACATCCCTCTTTTTTTCATACTTGTGGAAAGTCATTTCTTCAAATAATACGGCCCAGATTGAAAGAGAAACTGCAAAGGTGTACACGAAGGTAAACAAAAGGATCACGAAAGGCCAGTTGGGGGTAGAGAATATAATGTACCCTATAAAGAAAAGGAAAGCAAAGAATTCGATAACCGGGGCCAGCCATTCGAAGAAGAACCAGTAGGGATATCCGAGCATGCCGAATCTTTTGTAGCGGGGCTGAAGAAATACTTTCCTGTGGGCAAACAGTGTTTCAATGGTTCCCCTGGCCCACCTGTTCCTTTGCCTGCCAAGTACCCGGGGTGTTGAGGGAACTTCCGTCCAGCAAAGCGGATCGGGTATATATGTCACTTCGTATTTCCGGCCCGCTTCTACCATATATCTGCGCATTCTCACCACAAGCTCCATGTCTTCGCCTACGGTGTTGATGTTGTAACCGCCGCATTTGATAACAATTTCCCTGTCGAACATGCCCAGCGCGCCCGAGATCAGAAGCAGGCCGTCAAGCCTTGCCCATGCCATCCGTCCCATCAGGAAAGCCCGGGTATATTCCAGAACCTGAACCCGGGCAAGGAACTTTTTCGGCAAATGAACCCTTTTGATCCGCCCGCCCTGAATGTCGCATGAATTTGCTATACGTACCACCCCTCCCGTACCTATTACTTTCTTGTCGGTTTCCTCGAGAAAAGGCTTAACCAGTTTAAGCAGCGCATCCGGCTCCATAATGGAGTCAACATCTATACTGCAAACAAGCTGCATGCGTGAAACATTTATTCCGGCATTCAGGGCATCGGCCTTACCCCCGTTAAGCTTGTCAATTACGGTAAGGTTATGGAATGAGCGGTTTTTTGATTTGTATACCCCCCTGATCCTCTGGCAGGGGATCCTGTAATCGAAAAAATAATTCACTTTTTCAAGATCGTATGCCTGTATTATTTTGTCCAGAGAATCGTCGGTGCTTCCGTCATTCACCACGACCACTTCAAAATTATTATAATACAGCGACAACAATGCCCGCACATTTTCAACGATGGTTTTCGATTCGTTATACGC
>SKQJ01000420.1 GCA_007119075.1 Bacteroidales bacterium
TAAGACCGGCTGTTGAGTAACCGAATTTATGTGTCATGACTATTATTTCCGGATTTTCCAGGTTGCCGCGAAGCAAAAAGCTGGAGATGCTGCTGGGCAAGCTTAATGACCGTGAGAAGGCGCTCGGGGAGATTGAATCTTACAGGCATCCCGATCCGGAGGTGCAAAAGCTGCATGACGAGTTCAGTGAAAATACGATAACCAATTTTCACCTGCCCTATGGCATAGCCCCCAACTTCCTGATCAACGGCAGAACCTATATGCTGCCCATGGTGACGGAGGAGAGTTCAGTGGTTGCGGCGGCGGCAAGAAGCGCGAAATTCTGGTCGGCCAGGGGCGGATTCCGCACCCGGGTGGATCAAATGATCAAGAACGGCCAGTTGCATTTTACCTGGAAAGGCGATCACGCCAGGCTAAAGGAAGCATTTCCCGAACTAAGGGAGAGGCTTCTGGAAGGGACCGGACATATCACCTCCAATATGAAGAAAAGGGGAGGGGGGATAGAAAGTATCGAGCTGGTCGACAAAAGGGATGTAATGGAAGGATATTACCAGATAAGCGCCGGTTTTGACACTGGCGATTCAATGGGGGCAAATTTCATAAATTCATGTCTTGAGGAGTTTGGCAGGATTTTCAAAGAATTTTTGCGGACTGATCAGAGATTCGGTGAAGGCGGGAAAGAGGCGGACATTATCATGGCAATACTTTCCAACTATACCGACGGATGTCTTGTTACAGCCGAAATAAGCTGTGAAACGGACCGGCTGCAGGAGATAGCCTCGCCGCTTCCGGCCGATGAGTTTGTCAGAAAATTCTGCATGGCGGTGAGGATAGCCGATACCGATATACGAAGGGCGGTGACTCATAATAAAGGAATATTCAACGGCATGGATGCTGTCGTTCTGGCCACGGGAAACGATTTTCGTGCCGTCGAGGCTGCCGGCCATGCGTGGGCTGCCCGTAGCGGCCGCTATGGCAGTCTCTCGGAATCAGGCACCGAAAACGGCAGGTTTTTTCTCCGGATGACCATCCCTCTTGCGGTGGGCACGGTCGGGGGAATAACCGGCCTGCACCCTATGGCCAGGCGTTCCCTGGAAATACTCGGGAATCCCGGAGCAAAGGAACTTATGGGGATCATTGCCGCCGGTGGACTGGCAACCAATTTTGCAGCCGTCAGTTCCCTTGTTACCAGCGGTATACAATCGGGCCATATGAGGATGCATCTTTCAAATATCCTTAACCTGCTGGGCGCCGACGAGAGGGAAAAAGAAGCCGCAGCAAGGTTTTTTTCCGGAAAGAATATAGGTTATGCCGCAGTCGAGGCATTTGTAAATGCAATGCGAAAAGAAAACAATAATGGAAATCAATATTAATTCTATGTTCTCCCGGGCTAAAAGGTCGGTCGGCGGTAATAGTTACGACGATTCCGGGCATTTCTATTCCCGGGGAAAGCTCCTGATCACGGGTGAATATGCAATTCTGCATGGAGCCGGGGGACTGGCGCTGCCGGTCAGCCACGGGCAGGATATGAAATGGAAAGACCAGGGTGAAAGTCAGTCTCTCGACTGGATCACAAGGGTGAAAGGACGTAAAGTATTCAGCGCGGCCTTCAGGGGCGCAAATTATTTTCCGGTGGTTTCCGGCGACAGGAAGATGGCCGTCTTTCTCAGGAAGATACTTGTGCGTGCGGCAAAAATGTCGGTTAACGGTCCTGTGTTCGGGAAGGTGATCAGCAACCTGGATTTTGATATGGAGTGGGGACTTGGAAGCAGCTCTTCCCTGATTTCCAATATAGCTTACCTTTTCGATGTAAATCCGTTCGCCCTGCACTTTGCGGTGTCTGAAGGATCGGGTTATGACATAGCCTGTGCGAGATCCGATTCACCCATTCTCTACCGGCTGGATTACCAGTCCGAAAATTATCCGGGCATGCCCTTTTCCGGAAAGAAAGGCTTCCGGGTCCCTGTTTACAGGGAAGCGGCATTTCGTCCCCCCTTCCGGGGAAATTTATATTTTGCGTGGACCGGGAAAAAACAGGATTCTGCAGGGTCCGTGGAAAGGTTCCTTTCACGCAACAGGCCTGAAACATCTGATCTGGAGGACATATCACAAATTACGGCAGATATTGTAAAAACCGGCAACATCAGGGATTTTAACCGGCTGCTTTCCGAACATGACCGGATACTGTCAAGGTTGCTGGATCAGGAACCGATCAGCGATGGGATGTTCAGGGATTTCCCCGGTTATGTAAAATCGCTCGGGGCCTGGGGAGGCGATTTCATCATGATTAGCTGGGAGGGGGGATATACAGAACTGCAGCACAGACTGAAAAATAAGGGCATAGAGGTAATCTTTCCATATGACAGGCTCATTTATTCCCCGCATGGCAGCTAAATACTCGGGTCAATCGAAACAGATATCTGAATTTCAGGGACATAAGTTGAGTGAAAAAATTGCCGGACATGTGGCCTGGCAGAGCCCCTCGAACATAGCCCTGATAAAATACTGGGGAAAGTTGCCTGGCCAGATCCCTGCCAGTCCCTCGGTGAGCATGACCCTGTCCAGATCATTTACCCTTATGAAAGTGCGGTTCTCTGCCGCGCAGCCAGGCAGGGGCAAACTTGGAAGCTATACATTCGAAGGCAGGGAGCATGCCGATTTCGCCGGACGGATAAAAACATACCTGGAGGGCATAGCCTCTTTATATCCTTTTCTTGCCGATCTCGATCTGTTTATCGAAAGCAGCAACAGCTTTCCCCATTCTGCAGGTATTGCCTCTTCTGCCTCATCCATGTCTGCCCTTGCGCTTTGCCTGACCACTATTGAACAGATGCTGCTGGATTCCCCTTCCGGGGATGACAGCTTTTTCCGGAAAGCCTCATATGCCGCAAGGTTAGGTTCCGGCAGTGCTGCCCGTTCGGTATATCCCGGATATGTCCTGTGGGGCCGGCATAAGGAGATCCCCGATTCCGCAAATGAGTTTGCCGTTTCACTTAATGAGCGGGTGCACCGGGATTTCCGTGAAATGAAGGACAGCATTTTAATTGTGGATGACGCCCCCAAAAAGGTTTCGAGCAGCGCAGGCCATTCACTGATGAGTGAAAATCCCTGGGCTGCCGTCCGCTACCGGCAGGCCGGAGACGCTGCCGCCAGGATGATCGGAGTGCTGGAATCGGGTGATATGGAAGAATTTGTAAAGATGGTCGAAAAAGA
>SKQJ01000281.1 GCA_007119075.1 Bacteroidales bacterium
GGCATTCCGAAGTTGCTTTCATACTACTTGTTTTACAGTCTGTATTAGGGATGGTTTCTTATATACCAATCAAATATCTGAAAAATAATCGACAGTTAAATATAGGAGGGATGAAAAAATGATAATCTTATTTGATATTTAAAATTTCCGATTTGTCCGGAATATACAGTTCTTTGACGTATTTGTATAATTTTGTGGGTCAATTCATTATCTAGTCAGCATTGATCATGTATTTTGCTTTACAAGAGTGATTGATTCTCTCGATGAGCAAAACTTTATCTTCTGGAGTGATTTTTATCAAGAAGATGTTAGCTGGTGTTTTACGTGAGGTGACATATTTGTTTTTTATCCAGTAATAGACCATGTGCCTGGAGACGTTGAACAAGGTGCGTAACTGATCGACAGTAAATTCATCATCTGCTTTCAGGATTGGCCTTTTTATTTTATACCTGAACCTGATCCATTGGATCATGTCCCTGGTGAACGGTTTACCTGTAGCACTAATGATTCCTTTTTCATTCAGTATAGCAGCCGTTTGTTTATCATTTCCGTATTGCATGGTAAGGGTTTTTACCTTATCAACGGTTTCTCCGGGATATCTGATTTTATCAGCAGCCTTTGGAGGTAAGGTTACGTGTATTTGATCAAGATGGCCGGTCAGCCACCGGATGTTGAGGGAGATTGTTTTTGTGTGGCTGGTTTTGGTAACAGTAATATCTCCAATCAATAAACGGACAATACGTTTTTTATCTTTTATGTTAGTTGTTCCGGTCCAAAGGGTAGGAATCTCTTTAGCAAGATTGGCGATATGCGTTCTTTTATGGGGAGGGAATTCAGCATCATTTTTCGTTTTGTATTGGTGGTATTCATTATTGGCGAGTGCTAATTTTTCCAGTTCCTGGTTCCATGCCTTTTCCAGTGAAGCTGCCACGAGGCGGTTAGCCGGATCTACCTGTTCGAATCTTCGTTGTGCAATGTCAGCGTGATATTGACATCGCTGAATGTTCATTTTCCAATGCTTGTCTAATGAGGCGTTTCTTTTTTCAATTTCAGCCAGGGCATTAAGGGCAATGGATACATTAGCCGGGGTTAATGCTTCGAGCACTTTTTGTTCGATAAGTGGATCCACCAGGTCAGCACGGAATGAGAAGCAGCTGGAACCGGTGAGTCCGTGCCTTTTTCTCCCGTTGCACAGGTAGGTTGGTACAATGGTATTGTTAATCCTATAGCGGATTGTTATTCTTCGCCCGCAAATACCACAGACCAATAACCCCTGCAATAAAGTAGCACCTTCTCTTGCCGGGCCTGTCAGTATATTGTCAGGTGTTTGAGTTCTGTTGGCTTGAAGTTGTTGAATGTTGTGTTGGTACTGATCAAAAGTGATGTATTGTGGATGATGATCTTTGATCATTACCGGCCATAGTTCCATCGCCTGGCGTTGCAATGTTGAGACAATCTCACCCTGTTGATTGATTTTTTTGACAGATTTGTATCTCCCGAAAGTGTAAACGCCTGCATAAAATGGATGCCTTAATATTGTAAGGACACGTTCATGGGTGAGCATGCCCCAAAGCAGTTTTCCTTTCCATCTTCCGCCATAGGATCTCTTTGGAAACAGAATATTATTGCTTCCAAAGTATTGAACTACAGCATAGGCTGTTTGCTTTTCCTTGAAGACGGAAAAAAGTAATTCTATGGTATGGCAAACCTGTGCATCCTGATCAAAAGTAATGTTACCCTGGTCGTCATAGATATATCCAACCGGTAAGGGAAAGCGTAACTCGCCTCTTTTAGCTTTATTGAGTTTGGCGCCATGCAGGCGGGCTCTTATTAGATGCAGCTCTGCCTGGGACATTGTTCCCTTCAGACCCAGAAGAAGTTGATCGTTGAACTGGCTGGGATCGTAGCAGCCATCCTGATCTATAATCAGCGTCCGGGTAAGCGAACATAGTTCGAGCAGGCGGTTCCAGTCTGCAGAACTCCTGGACAGACGGGATGCTTCCAGTACGAAGATTGCACCCACTTTGTCCATTGACACTTCGGCCACCAGCATTTTGAAATCTTCCCGTCGGGAAGTATTGCTGCCTGATTGCCCCAGGTCGCCATCCAGGACACGTATGTGGTTTGAGTCCCATCCATGTTGCAGGGCTCTCTGCTCGAGAGCGTATTGCCGGTCCGTACTCTCCGGGTTGTGCATTACCTGGCGCATGGTTGACTGCCTCAGATAAATGAAGGCCATTTTCTCTTTGTGAAAAGATTTGATCTTGTCGTTCATTGGTAAGGATATTAGGTGCATGTATGTATTCATCGACAGGGAAATCTTCTATCAGGTTGGCGAAAAGGATGCCCAACTCTTCCAGAATATCCGATATTTCAATCACCGGGTGCTCCATTTCAGAGATTTTCACGGCGTTTTATGATGATCCTGTTTATCGCACATATCTGTTCTACGATATCCTTAAATTTGTGATAGTTGTCCACATATTCCTTAACCAGGGTTATCTGTTCCAGAAGGATATAATCATGTTCGGGTCTTCGTTTTGGGAAATTAATGGTCATTGAATACTTGGGTCCATGTCCTTTGCCAAGTTCACACTTGCATCCAGGTTTCCCACATTTTTTATAAGACACAATCAAAGACCCCCTGAGGAATTTCCCTTCGATGGCATTGATTTTGTCAATGAGTTTTTGTCTTTTTCTTTTGAGTTGATTTGTTGAGAGTTTCTCCATGTCGGTATACTTATATAAGTGGTCAGAAAGATATGAATTAATTATTTAATTTCATGCATTATCTATTAAATTTTTTATAATTTTTTACAATTTCGCATAAAGCAAGGAGTGATTCAACGGAAATGAATGTTCCGGGGGCAGATAACAGTTTCTGATCAGCGGGAAAATAATTTGTCCAATCAGCCGGGATAGTAAAGCTTCCAAATTGTTCACATGGTAAAACCAGATGGAGTTTGCCGGCTATTTTCCTGGTTTTGAGAATTTGAAGTTCTTTACCAGATTCAGGATGGAAGGGATGAGTGATGGTCACAGATCCCAACTCCTCTTTGAGCCGAAGTGTAGTTAGAGATGGACGTGCCTACCATCAGGGACAGGGCTATTCAGGCTCTTTATAAACTAGCCCTTGAACCCATTGCCGAGACATTGGCCGACCCAAATTCATATGGATTCAGGCCAAAACGGTCTTGTGCTGATGCAA
>SKQJ01000417.1 GCA_007119075.1 Bacteroidales bacterium
AAGCCCCCTGTGATTGGTCTGGTTGAGGCTGAGAACCCTGAGATAGTCCGTTATCCTCTCCCTGAATGACAGCATTATTCCTCCAAGAATCTTTTTGTATCTGACAGTATCATCACGGTAATGGTCAGGTACTACATTGTCTATGTTTTTGATAAAGATAAAACCGGCTTCAAGATCGTTCAGGTTATCAAGCAACGAACCATGTCCCCCAGGTCGGAAAACAAGTCTCCCGTTTTCATCCCGGAGAGGGTTGTTGTCCGGGTCAACTGCTATGGTATCGGTCGACGGTTTCTGGGTAGAGAAATCGACCGAAAATTTTATCCCATGATGCTTTTCGTAACTGCCTGCGACAATGGTGAACATTTTCTCAAAAGCCTTCCTGTGCTCGGGCGATACTGTAAGGTGAATCCGGGCCGTGTCATTATTGCCCCTGCAGTAAAGCGCCCCTTCCACAAGATGTTCTTCAAAGGCTGTGCGGGTATATCCGCCATATCTGTGGAAAGCGAGCAGTCCTTTCGGCCTGGCCCCGTAATCCATGCCGTCTCTGTCCAGCAAACACCCGATAGCCGTTGTGAAATCATTTTCATTGTCAAGCGCTTCCGGATTCAAGCCTTTTTTTTCAAGGCACGATCTCAATTCACTATAGAAGGCAAACCGGGGGAGTCCGGAAATGAAATCCACGACCGATTTGTTGACTTCCTGATCTCTGGCGCCTTCCAGGTATGCGTATAGATCCTTGAACATGCGGGTGGCAGCGCCGGAGGCCGGTACAAATTTCAGGACTGATTCTTCGGCTGACTTTGATTCATAGAGCTTGATGAAATCTTCTTCCGTATCGGGTTTTGGCCTGAGTATGCCGTCGCCGGGCGTCGCAGGCCTGGCTATTGGCATAAAAGGAAAACCGTCCCTGAAATTCTGCAATTGCTGCTCAATGTCGGTTTCCGTGATTCCCCGTGACTGCAAAACCTTCAGGTCCTCTTTCGTAAGCATATCGTTTATGTTTTAAAACCGGTTCAGCTGTAATTTCTATAAATCTGTACAAATCTATTCTCGTGTCGCAAAGTTAACCATTTTTGCAAAAGATTACCGGAGGCCCGGTACCTGGATATGGAACTGACGGAGTCATTTTTAATTCAGGGAAACGCTGTTTCACAAGGACTTGCCGGTCTGATGCCGGTCTATTGGTAAAGAGTTGCCGTTATTTTCCTGCTGCCCCCGGAATTCCTGAATTCACACAGAAATATTCCCTGCCATGTGCCGAGACCGAGCCTGCCGCGGACAACAGGAATTGTTACCGATACGGAAAGAAGGCTGGATTTCACGTGGGCAGGCATATCATCGGGACCTTCCAGCGTATGCCGGTAACCGGGATCGTTCTCAGGCACAATATTGTTCAATGCATAATTCATATCGACCGGAACGTCGGGATCGGCGTTTTCATTAATTGTCAATGCAGCAGAGGTATGCCTTAAAAAGAGATTAAGCAGACCCTTTTCCGGCAAATCTCCGATTTTATCTTCAACGATCCCGGTTATTGGATGAAACCCTCTCCGGAAGCGCGGTAAAACTATTTCATACTGTGTGATCATAATGGTTGATTTTTTAAACGCGTACAAATTATGTTATTTTGAATCTCAGGCGCCAGTGTCAAATTACAAATTTTTTTTAATATGACTCATGTCAGTTTGCATGAAGAAAGCCCCTTCAGCCTGAGGCAAACAGAATCGATTCAATGAGCCATGCGGGTTTCAGCTGTTGCCGCAAATAATTGAGTTTTTGCTGATCATAAAAACACCGGGTGTTAACATATTTTAAATGGGCGAAACAATTTATTTTATTTATTTTTGAGACGGCATGCTTTTTGCATTAATCACATATCAGCCCAAAGTGTAATCCGTATGGCATACCTGAAAGGAGCAAAATATATCTTTCTGATTTTCCTTGTTTTCGTCTCAATTGCAGGTGCATATAGCCAGGAGCGGAAACCTTTGCAGATCAGCGGCATTATAAAGGATGAATTCAACACTCCCCTGCCCTATTCTCATATCATCATACCTTCTGCCGGGAAAGGAAGCATTGCAGACAAACGAGGCAGATTTTCATTCATAGTTTATCCCAATGATACCCTTATCATTTCATCACTGGGTTACCAGAGAAAGCAGCTGGTAGTGCCTGATGACACTGACGGAGTTCATTACTCTGTTGATATTGAGCTTAAACGAGATACCTTCGAGATACGGGAGGTCACCGTTTTTCCCTGGGCAACCTACGAGGAGTTTTCCGAAGCCTTTATAGCCCTTAACCTTCCGGAGGATGACTATGACAGGGCATTGGCCAACATAGCGCTGATACAGACCTGGATGGAGCTCGAAGGACTTCCCCATGACCCGGCGGCGAGTTTCAGGATTGCCATGTCGGAACATTACAACCGCAATATGTATGCCGGACAGCCTCCCAATAACCTGCTCAATCCCTTTGCCTGGGGACAGTTCATAAGAGCTGTAAGGGATGGCAGTTTCAGGAGAGAATGAAAGACATTGCTTCAGGCCCGCTATCCAGTACAATTTTTCGGCTATATTTGAAGTTTTTTATTCCAGTATAGCTGAATAAAAAATACCCCTTTGATGCATTTATACAGGACTCTGATATTGGCCGGCATTCTGCTTGGGATTGTTATTGCTCCTGTCGATGCGCAGCCCGTCAAGGTGATGCTTTATGGCTATATACACGATGAACAGGGCGACCCGGTATCACATGCCAACGTAGTTGTTGAAGGAACCTCACTGGGTGCTTCAACCGATGAAAGAGGGCGGTACGCCATCATGATCCCCGGAGATACTGAACTGTCAGTAACCGTAACCATGATTGGATACGAACCGGTCACCACCGTAATAAAAAGTTCCGGCGAGCAGGAAATACGGCTTGATTTCATATTGAAAGCCGGCTTTGAGGTCATTTCGGAGGTACAGGTGGTTCACGGAAGAGACCGGGAAGGGAGTCTGAACAGAATTGATATACGTCCGCTTGAACGGTTGCCTTCGATAGGAGGCGAAATAGAAAACCTTCTGAAAACCATGCCCGGGGTATCGGGCAGGAATGAATTCAGTTCCCAGTATTCTGTCAGGGGAGGAAATTTTGACGAGAACCTGGTATATGTGAACGGCATCGAGATCCACCGCCCTCAGCTCATCAGATCCGG
>SKQJ01000119.1 GCA_007119075.1 Bacteroidales bacterium
AATAAGTTACTATAAGTCGGGGTGAGAAGACTCGAACTTCCGACCTCGTCGTCCCGAACGACGCGCGCTGCCAACTGCGCCACACCCCGATAACTCCTTGTCTGAAAAATCCGTCGACGACATGTTGCCATTTTTCGAAATGGTTTCAGCTGCCGGAAACGGCTTGCAAATTTAACAAATTAACCTTAATTCATGTCAATTGTTCCCTTAAAATAGTTTCACAGAAATACCGGCGGGTAACCTCTGCCTGCCATAAGGTATTTAAATCCGGTCGCAACGCCTCTGCCGAAAGGTATTGCATCCGGTCCTGGTAATTACCGCCTGCCATAATTTTTTACATCCGGCCATAAAACCCCCTCTGCCGCAAAGCTTCATACAAAACTACCGATGTGGCAACCGAGACATTCATTGAATCAACCCTGCCAAACATCGGGATAATAATATTGCTGTCGGAGCTCTCCTGCCATACCGCAGAAACCCCTGTCGCTTCGGCGCCGGAAACAATTGCAGAGGGCACGGTATAATCGGCGGCATGATAAGGTCTTGATGCAGTCAGGGCGGTGGTATAGATCCTTATGCCCCGGGTTTTTAGCCATTTGATTGCCTCCATTGAGGTACAGCACACAACCTGGTTTGTGAAAAGGGTTCCGAGACTTGACCTTACAACGTTGGGATTGAAAATATCGGTAATACCGTCACATATAAGCACGGCGTCGATGCCTGCAGCATCGGCTGTGCGAAGCATAGCCCCAATATTGCCGGGTTTTTCGATTGATTCGGTCACCAGTATCAGGGGAACATCTCCAAGCCTGATATCTTCAAGGGCAATCCTTTTTTGATGCGCAACTGCCAGCAGTCCGCCGGACTCTCCCCGGTAAGCAAGCCTGCCGAATACCTCCTTTGAGGTCTCAGTTACCTGAACCTGACCGGTCAGGCCATCAATTACGGAGTCCGCCTGGCTTTTTGAGATGATTTCAGGGCAAACAAACAATGCGTGAAAATCAAACCCGGCTTGCACGGCGAGCTTTATCTCCCGCAGTCCCTCAATAAGAAATAGCTGCTCCTTGTTTCTCACAGAGGCCTTTTGCAGGGAAAGGGCAAATTTGATCCTGGGATTCTGAGCACTGCTGATCCTCATACTCATGGTCTACCCCCAATGACCGTCCCTGTAGCCGGGATCTGACCATTCCAGGCTTTCTTCCCGGAAAAATGGAGAAAGTACAGATGCCACATATGATTTTTCGGCGGCAGTCATCGGAGTGAAATTCCGCAAAAGCTCAATGTTGGATTTGACCACCTCAATGCTTTCCATCCCCAGAACCAGTCCCGACGGCCCTTCAAGGGAAAGGGCGAACCTTACAAGTTCCGGTGCCGTTATCCCTGAAACGGTTTCTTTCGGCCTTACCACTTTCATAAGCATGATTCCCAGCCCTCTTTCAGTTGCCGCGGGCAGCACAAGCTCCTGGCGGCTTTCGGAATAATCCCCCCACTGGTTCATCGCAAAAAGCACATTGTCAAAATTGCCCCTTTCGATCAGCAGCTTCTTCGCTTCGGCACCGGCATGGCCCGAAAATCCGATAAACCTGGTCAACCCTTTGTCCTTAAGGTTATTTAGCAGATCCATCACCCCTCCTTTCCGGGTTATCCTTTCGACATCCTCAACAGTGCTGACATCATGGATCATCAGATTGTCGACATAACCGGTCTGCAGCCGGTCAAGACTGGTCTCAAACTGCCGGGCGGCTTCGCCGGCATCCCGGGAGGCGACCTTGGTTGACAGGAATATAGCATCGCGGCGGTGCCTGAGTATTTTGCCGATCCTTTCTTCGCTGACCACGCCGTTGCTGCGGTCAAGATATGAGTTTGCGGTATCCCAGTAGTATAATCCGTTATCGAGTGCATACGACAGGATGGCCAGCGATTCATCCTCGTCGGCCACGCTGCAGAAGCGGCTTCCAAGTCCCATTCCTACTCGGGGTATCCGGACTCCCGTTTTACCGAATGCTATGGTCGGCAGCCCTTTGGGATCATATACGGCAAGGTTGCCGAAGGAGGCAAGTCCGGTGACAGCTGCTCCGGCTGCCAGGGTTTTCTGAATAAAACCCCTTCTGGTGAGTAAATTTTTCATAGCACTGATTTTCTGTTCATATATAACTATAAAGTTACTATAATATAAAAACATAACATGAAAAACCAGCGATTTTTACAAGTTCATATCTCTGGACTGAGGAGACAGCTATTCCCGTCTCTCCCTTTCCCGGGTCCATTCGGTTTCCCTGCCAAGGAAGCGCATGCCCAGAACAAATCCCTTTAGCTTAAGCGTGTTGTTCCCGTCAAGCCGCATAAAGGCATCGTAAGTCCTGCCGTTCTGTGGATCATAGATAGTTCCCTTTTCCCACTCGTTCTTCGAAGCATTGAAAGTGAAATCCTTCAAAATCTCGAGTCCGAGCGTCGGCCGGTTCCTCAGTGACCGGTCGGGATTGTTCGTATCGCGTTTTACCGAACCGTCATCCTCCAGGGGCTCTTCAAGCCAGACCACCCTTCCGTTGAATTTATTCCCCTGAACCTGGTAAATCTCGATCTGGGAATCACGATCGGCCGTCAGCCAGAAGCCGACAACCCTGCCGCCCTGGGCATAAAGGCCGCAACCGGCCAGAAACAACACAAGAGGCACAAGTATCAGTTTTCTCATAATTGAAATTTTTAATTAGGATGGATAAATATATGACAATTTTGCAGTTAATATGGCATCAGGGCTGCAGTTTCGGAAATTGGGGAGACGTTCCGGGTGACCGCTCAGGAGATTGCAGGCGGATGCCGGGATTGCCTGTTACGGGATTGCGATGTTCCGGGTGACCGCTCAGGAGATTGCAGGCGGATGCCGGGATTGCGATATTACGCGTTTGCGGGAAGTTTACGTGCGGGATGTTACGGGTTTGCGGGGCTGGGCCGTAAAATGGTCATTACCGGGCAGGCGAAAAGATGCTTTGGGCCCCGGGAAAACAAAGAAGATCAGGAATCAGGAGTCAGGAATCAGAATCAGGCTTCAGGAATAAAGCTTCAAGAATCAGGATCAGGAATCAAGCTTCAGCACAGCGAGGAAGGCCTGTTGGGGTACTTCCACGTTGCCCACCTGCCGCATCCTCTTTTTGCCCTTTTTCTGCTTTTCAAGCAATTTGCGCTTACGGGTGAT
>SKQJ01000262.1 GCA_007119075.1 Bacteroidales bacterium
GTAACGGTGACAAAAAATATTATTATCCCGGTGATGGACTGAAGAATGAAGAGAAAGAAGGCGAGCCAGGCCAGCGACGCCCACAGGACGTTGCGCAGGATGCGGCTCCACTGGAAAGTTCCCGTAATAAGAAGATACAACAGGCTGAATATCGCGATGTTCACCAAAAGGGAAAGCCTTATATGTGAAATGAAAACCGAGATGTCCCGAAGATCGGCCATCGGCACGGATGCCAGAACTGCAAGCCTGTAAATGCTGAAAAAGGAGCTGACAAGAACAGATGCTATAAAAAACAACAGCACCATTTTGATTGCATTTTCCCTGAGCTGTTTGCCGGTTGCCAGCACAAGAGGGATCACCAGGAGGGGCAGCTTGATCTTTATGTCCCGCAACGCATAGGCAAAGTCGGTTGTGGGAATAAGCCAGACAAGGTGGGCCAGGAAGACAAGCAAAAACACCAGAAGCGATCTGCGTTTTCGTATCCTGTGAAATTTGGTCCTGAAATCGCCCTCCAGGAGCCAGTTGCATATAAGGATCAACTGGGCGACCGAAACCAGGTAGCGGGACAGGGGAAGGCTGACGGCCAGCAGTATTATTCCCGCCGTATATATTTGCGAATGATATTTCCTGAGTGCTGGTATCATCTGTATTGCTGACAGGCCAGAAAGCCGGTTCGACCGGAACAGTCATATATGGTAAAACTTCTTACCTGTGATAAATATTATTTAATTTTTCTGCCCGGACCCCAATGCATGTATTCCCTGATAATAATCCGGCAATTGCCCTGCCGGCAGATCAGGAAATCGCATGATTGTTTCAGGTGTGCAATATGCTATAAAATTTCTTATTATATACTCTTATGTGATGACAAAATTCATTATTCACGGCTTCAGGTTCCGTTTTACTCGCCTTTCGGCCGAAAGGCATCTGTCAGGCGGCAGCGGCAATTATTTAAAAATTGCTGATAATATTATTGATTAAATAAAAATAATTGTATTTTTGCAGACCATTTCCAAAGGCAGTAATTTTTTAAATGTAAGGATAATAACCAAAATAGCCATAAAAGTGGATACTTTAAGCTACAAAACTATTTCGGCCAATAAGGCCACGATAACAAAGAAGTGGGTGCTCGTTGATGCGAAAGACCAGGTGCTGGGCCGGCTTGCTTCGGTTGTTGCGATGATTCTCAGGGGAAAGCACAAGCCCGATTTCACCCCTCATGCAGATTGCGGAGATAATGTCATTATAATCAATGCTGAAAAAATCAGGCTGACCGGAAACAAGAAGGATCAGAAGTATTATATCCATCACACGGGATATCCCGGAGGTCAGCGCAAAGTCACCTTTTCAAGATTGCAGGCCAGAAAGCCGGAAGCCATTATCGAAAAGGCTGTGAAAGGGATGCTTCCGAAAAACCGCCTGGGCAGCGAAATGTTCAGGCATATGCATATTTATACGGGAAATGAGCATCCTCATGAAGCCCAGAAACCCGAGGCAGTCAATTTTAGTTCAATCAAGTAATTTCAGATATGGAAGCCATTAACTCAATAGGAAGGAGAAAAGCCGCAGTAGCAAGAGTAATCTTAAATGATGGTAAAGGAAACATAACCATCAACAAACGAGAATTCAAAGAATATTTTCCGAATCCCCAGCTGCGGTATATCGTTGAGCAGCCCCTTGAGGTTTTGTCTGCAAAAACCAAATTTGACATCCAGGTAAGGCTCGATGGCGGCGGGGTAAAAGGACAGGCCGAAGCACTCCGTCTGGGAATAGCCCGGGCACTGGTAAAGCTTGATGCCGAAAACAAACCTGCATTAAAATCAAACGGATTCCTGACCCGTGATCCCCGCGAAGTTGAGAGAAAGAAGCCGGGGCAGCCCAAAGCCAGGAAGAAATTCCAGTTTAGCAAACGTTAAACCGGCATTTACCTAGTTTAGCATCTAAACCTCCGGGACTTCCCGGACAGAGAACGGAACTACCCGGGGGTTGACAAATAAGAACGTAAACTTAAATTCAAAACAATCAATGCCAAGAACTAATTTCGATGAATTGCTGGAAGCCGGAGTCCATTTCGGTCACCTGAAAAGAAAATGGAATCCCGCCATGGCTCCCTATATTTTTATGGAGCGCAACGGCATCCATATTATTGACCTTCACAAGACAATAGTAAAGATCGATGAAGCCGCTTCGGCGCTTAAGCAGATAGCCAAATCAGGCCGGAAAATCCTTTTTGTCGCCACCAAGAAGCAGGCAAAAGACATTGTTGATGAGAAGATTTCCACTATCAACATGCCTTACGTTACCGAACGCTGGCCTGGAGGGATGCTGACCAATTTCCCCACTATCAGGAAATCGGTCAAGAAAATGTCGGTAATAGATAAAATGGAGCAGGAAGGCACTTTCAAAAACCTGGCCAAGCGTGAACGGCTCCAGGTTTTGCGCCAGAGGGCAAAACTCGAGAAGAACTTCGGCAGCATCGCCGATCTTTCAAGATTGCCGGCCGCACTTTTCGTAGTTGATGTAATGAAGGAATACATTGCAGTGCGAGAGGCAAAAAGGCTGAACATTCCCGTCTTTGCGATTGTTGACACCAATTCCGATCCCAACACCGTCGATTTTGCAATACCTGCAAATGATGATGCTTCCAAATCAATTGCACTTATTATTGACATAGTAGTTAAGGCGATCCAGGAAGGCCTGGATGAGCGGAAGGTCGAAAAAGAGAAGGATCCTCCTGCCAAAGAGAAAAAACAGCCCGAAAAGAAAGACAGGGACGAACCACGGCGTGCAAGGATCAGAAGGCCCGCATCGGAGGGCAAACCGGCTGCTGAAGGCGATGAGGATGGGGACAGGAAGCCTTCCCGCCCGCGCAGAAAAGCCGGTAAAGTAGGTTCCGGGCCGGCTCAGGGCGGTGAAGCCGAAGGAACTGGCCGGACTGAAGAACCGGAAACCGAATAAAGGTGCCGGCGAACCAGGATTTTAATGCTTACATAAGAATTAATCATTTTACAAAATTATTAGATCATGGCTGATATAAGCGCATCAGATGTAAAAAAACTAAGGGACATCACCGGTGCCGGTATGATGGATTGCAAGAAAGCACTGGCCGAGACCGGGGGCGACTTTGACAAGGCAATCGAAGCTATTCGCAAAAAGGGCCAGGCCGTAGCAAACAAACGTGCCGAGAGGGAGGCTTCGGAAGGAGTCGTTCTTGCCGGTGTCACCGAAGATTCAACGCGGGGCGCGATCATTGTTCTGAACAGCGAGACCGATTTTGTTGCCAAGAATGAGAGCTTCATTGAGCTGGCAAAAACCATTCTCGATAAAGCGCTTGAAAAGGATCCCGCCGACCTGGGCGAGCTCAGGCTCCTGGAAATAGACGGAACCAGGGTGTCTGACAAAATAATGGAGCAGGTGGGCATTATCGGCGAGAAGATCGAGGTTTCATATTACGAGAAAATCGAAGCAGCCCAGGTGGTTCCGTATATCCATCCGGGCAATAAGCTTGCCACCCTTGCAGGACTCAATAAAAAGGTCGATCTCCAGATCGGCAGGGATGTAGCGATGCAGGTTGCAGCTATGAGCCCTGTTGCAGTTGATAAGGGCGATATCCCCCGTGAGGTTATCGACAAGGAGATAGAAATAGGCAAGGAGCAGGCGCGTCTTGAAGGAAAACCCGAAGCAATCCTTGAAAAAATTGCGATGGGCAAGCTCAACAAGTTTTACCAGGAAAGTACGCTGCTGAACCAGGATTTCACAAAGGATTCCAAAAAGACTGTCGCCCAGTACCTGAAGGAGGCAGACAAGGATCTCACAGTCACAGGCTTTTTGAGATACGCCCTGGGCAGGTAACAACAAGAACAACCAAGAGAGCGAAAGCTCTCTTTTTAATTTATATCACATGGTAAAATATAATAAGGTACTGGTAAAGCTCAGCGGCGAATCTCTGACGGGCACCGGCCGGCATGGCATTGAGCCGGCCGCCCTCATGCAGTATGCCGGTGAAATAAAGTCTGCTTCGGATCTCGGGGTGAATGTCGGACTGGTCATAGGGGGAGGCAATATTTTCAGGGGACTGAAAGGCGTCGACAAGGGTTTTGACCGGATAAAGGGCGATTACATGGGTATGATGGCCACCGTAATCAACGGACTGGCAATGCAATCGGCCCTGGAAAGCCTCGGTGTCGATTGCCGGCTTCTGACTGCAATCAGGATGGAGCCGGTGGCCCAGGGATACAGCAAGCAGCTGGTGAGGGAATCATTCCAGAAGGGTGAAGTCGTTATCTTCGCTGCCGGCACAGGGAATCCTTTTTTCACTACCGACACCGCCGCCGCCCTGCGGGCTGTGGAAATGGGCGCAGAGCTGCTGATCAAAGGGACCAGGGTCGATGGCGTATATTCTGCTGATCCGGAAAAGGATCCCGATGCCATTAAATATGATGAGATAACTTTCCAGGAAGCTTACAGCAAGGGACTGAAAATTATGGATCTCACAGCTTTCACCATCTGCAGCGAAAATGACCTTGATATGGTTGTTTTCGATGTCAACAAGACCGGCAACCTTAAAAAAATTATTTTGGGGGAAAAGATTGGAACTTTCGTCAAAAATTAAATATATTTATACCCGTTTACCAAATTATTAGAAAACGGCCATGGAGGAAGATGTTCAACTTATTCTGGATATCGTTGAAGAGAAGATGGAAAAAGCCATCCACTATCTTCAGGACGAGCTTTCAAAACTGCGCGCAGGGAAAGCCAGCCCCCACATGCTGGATGGTATCACGGTCGATTATTACGGTGCCAGGACGCCTCTGAACCAGGTTTCCAACGTAAATACCCCCGACCCGCGTTCAATCGTCGTGCAGCCCTGGGAAAAAAACATGCTGGAACCGATCGAAAAGGCGATACATCAGGCTAATCTCGGCTTCAATCCGGTCAATAACGGAGAGTTTCTGCGTATCGTAGTTCCTGCATTAACGGAAGAGCGCCGCAGGATGCTGGTAAAACAGGTAAAGGCGGAAGGGGAAAACGCCCGGGTAAGCCTGCGCAATGCACGCAGGGAAGCCAAGGATGAGTTTAAAAAGATGCAAAAGGAAGGCTTGCCCGAAGATGATGTGAAAAGGGCTGAACAGGAAGTGCAGGACCTTACCGATTCCTACTCAAAAAAAATTGATGAGGTCCTTCAGAAGAAGGAAGAAGATATAATGACCATATAATTTTCTCCGGGTCTTCCCAAGCAACGGTTTTGCGAAACAACGGTTTTCCGAAATAACAAAAGGCACAGAAAGAAAATCTGTGCCTTTGAGTTTTATGGCTACCCGGGACCGGCTTTAAATCTTTTCTGTCAGGCCCGCACCTGATTTTCAGGCCACAAGCGCAAAACGGGTAAAGTTTCTGAAAATTTGGTTTAGCTGCCGTTTCAGGCCTCGTCCGGCCAATCAGTCCGGCATGCCGCACAGCGAAAGAACGACCTTCAAAATGGTTAAAGCAATGCTTTCAGCTTCTCAACCAGGTTGTTCTTTGGCGCAGCCCCGATCTGCTTATCGGCCACCTCGCCGTTCTTGATAAAAAGCACTGTGGGAATGTTCCTGATACCGTACTTCATCGATATGCCGGGATTCGCGTCGACATCCACCTTGCCCACCACGGCCTTTCCGTCGAATTCTTCTCCTATCTCCTTGATGTATGGGGCTATAACCCGGCACGGGCCGCACCATTCGGCCCAGAAATCAAGCAATACCGGCTTGTCGGATTCCATTACAACTTTGTCAAAATTGGATTCGGTCACTTCTATAGTCATAATCTGAAAAATTAAATATTTATAGTTTTCATGTGCATATCTTCACAGTTCTTAAGCACGACCGGGCCTGGTCCGCTAATTTAATATTATTTTATGGAAAAGATCCTCCCGGAATGCATAAGATTGACCTAATAACAATATTTATACAATTATGTTTAATCTGGCCCGGGAGTCTGTATGCCCTGGCAGGCGGTGATTCAATCCGGATTGACCCGCACTTCGATCCCTGGATTTTCCTGGAGATAGCTTACGACTTCCGCCGAAAGGCTTATCTTTTTTGATCGGGAGAACATATTCACCGCGATATTTTCCTCCTTTTCAATAATCCTGAATTTTAGTTGCACGTCTCCCTTGTTTTTCTCCATAAGCTTATCCAGCGAATCGACCATGTCCTGGCTGATAAAGGAAAGAGGGATGTCGATCGAAATGCTTTTTATGAAATCCTCCCTGGCATTTGCGAGAAGCGACATGCTTTTTACCTTCAGCTCAAGCTCAGCTTCGTTATAGGGCCTTGCCTGGACTTTTCCCTTGATGAGCAGGGGGCAGTCTTTCACCAGGTAATTTTTGAAGCTGATATAGTCCTTGCCAAAAAGGGCGATCTCAAAAGAATCCCTGTAATCTTCCAGGCTCATTCTGCCGAACGGATTCCCGTTTTTTGTATAGGCTTCCTTCACATTTGTTACGATTCCCGCGATTGTTATTTCCCTGTTTTTGAGCTTTCCCATGTCGTGAAGGTCGGCCAGCGAATGGGTGGTGAGATTTTCAATCTCCAGCCGGAAATCATCTAGCGGGTGGGCAGACAGGAATATGCCGATAAGCTCCCTTTCCCGGTTAAGTTTCTCGATACTGGTCCATTCGCCCCCAGCCGGGATCTCCGGCCGGGGAAACTGGAATCCCGGCGTGTCGCCGAAAAGGCTGCCCTGGGGAGTGATCCTGTCGGCCTGCACCCTGCTCCCGTACTTCAACAGGTTTTCAATGAACGTATTCCCTTTTTGATCGGTGGCAAAAAAACGATGCCGGCCTATTTCCCCCAGTTCATCGAATGCCCCCGCAGCGGCAAGCGCTTCAAGAGTCCTTTTATTGACTGAATGGAGGGTTACCCGTTCCGCAAAGTCATATATATCCTTAAAGGGGCCGTTCTTCCTTCTCTCTTCGATCACCTTTTCGACCGCGCTTTCTCCTACGCCCTTGACGGCTCCAAGTCCGAAACGGATGTTTCCCTTTCGGTTGACGGTGAACTTGAGTTCGCTGTCGTTGATGTCGGGGCCCAGAACCTGGATGTCCATGTGGCGGCACTCATCCATGAAAATGGTAATCTTTTTAAGGTCTGAAATATTCCGGCTCAATACCGCCGCCATGAATTCTGCAGGGTAATTGGCCTTGAGCCAGGCAGTCTGGTAGGCAATCAGGGCATAACAGGTGGAATGGGATTTATTGAATGCATACTGGGCAAAGGCTTCCCAGTCGGCCCATATCTTCCTGATGATTTTTTCTTCGTACCCGTTTTTGAGGCTGCCCTGCGTAAACAGTTCGCGGAGCTTGTCCATTTCCTGTTTCTTTTTCTTGCCCATCGCCTTTCTGAGCGAGTCGGACTGGCCTCCGCTGAACCCCGCCATTTCCCTTGACAGTAACATCACCTGTTCCTGGTAAACCGTGATGCCGTAGGTGTCTTTAAGGTATTTTTCCATGACCGGCACCTCGTACACTATAGGCTCGTGCCCGTGCTTCCTTTTGATAAAGGAAGGGATATATTCCATCGGCCCGGGCCTGTAAAGGGCGTTCATGGCGATAAGGTCTTCGAGCCGGTTGGGCTTCAGCTCCCGCAGGTGCTTTTTCATGCCGGGCGATTCAAACTGAAAGACCGCGGTCGTTTCGCCCTTGCTGAAGAGTTCATAGGTGGTGGCGTCATCAAGGCCGATTTTAGTGAAGTCTATCGTTTCGCCCCTGGATTTGCCTATGGTTTCTATGGCATCCTTGATTATGGAGAGAGTTTTGAGGCCGAGGAAATCCATCTTCAGCATTCCGACGCTTTCAACGTGATTGCCGTCATACTGGGTAACAAGCAGGTCGGTATCCTTGGAGGTGCAGACGGGAATATGATCGGTTAGCTCATTCCTGGAAATAATTATTCCGCAGGCATGCAACCCTGTATGCCTTACGGAGCCTTCAAGCGTTTCGGCGAACTGCAGGGTCTGCCTGATATCTTCCGCTCCCTTGTTCCTTGCTTCCTGCAACTCCCTTACCTCTTTGTAGGCTTTTTTCAGGGTGATGCCGGGTCTTTCGGGCACGAGCTTGGCGAGCTTGTCTGCCTGCGGGAGGGGGAGTCTTTGAACGCGCGCAACGTCGCGTATGGCCATCCTGGCTGCCATGGTCCCGAAGGTTATGATCTGGGCCACCCGGTCCCTTCCGTATTTTTCAGTAACATACTTCAAAACCAGCTCTCTGCCCTCTTCATCGAAATCAATATCGATATCGGGCATTGAAATACGATCGGGATTCAGGAAACGCTCAAAAAGCAGGTCATACTTTATGGGGTCGACATCGGTTATGAAATTGCAGTAGGCCACAACCGATCCGGCTGCAGAGCCCCTGCCGGGCCCCACCGAGACCCCCATCTCCCTGGCCGCCCGAAGGAAATCCTGGACGATCAGGAAATAGCCGGGGAACCCCATTTTTTTTATTACCGAAAGTTCAAATTCAATTCTTTCGGTGATGTTGTCGGTGATTATTTTATATCTCTTTTTGGCTCCTTCATAAGTCAGGTGCTTCAGATAGTCATCCTGGTTGCCGAATCCTTCCGGTATTGAGAAATCAGGCATTACGGGAAGGCTGTTGAGATTGTATGATTCGACCTTGTCGGCAATCTCCATGGTGTTCCCGACCGCTCCGGGAATATCTTTAAAGAGGGAGTACATCTCTTCCGCCGTTTTCAGGTATTCCTGTCTTGTGTAGCGCATTCTGTCCGGATCGTCCAGGTCCTTGCCCGTATTCAGGCAGATCAGCCTGTCGTGCGCCCCTGCATCGGGGCTGTTAATAAAGTGCACATCATTCGAGGCAATGAGCTTTATATTGTGTTTTTCTGCAAAACCGACCAGCTGGCGATTCACCAGTTTCTGATTTTCCAGCACATCGCGGTCTATCGCCGGATCACCGGACGGATGCAATTGCAGCTCCAGATAATAATCTTCTCCGAACAGCTCCCTGAATTCAAGGATAATTTTTTCAGCCTCCTCCGCGTTTTTGTTCATTATAGCCTGGGGGACTTCGCCTCCAAGGCATGCACTGCAGACAATCAGCCCGTCACGGTGCAGCCGCAGCAATTCCTTGTCAATCCTGGGCTTGTAATAGAACCCCTCGGTATATGATCTTGAAACGAGTTTTACAAGGTTCTTATATCCGGCAAGGTTTTTGGCCAGGAGGATAAGGTGATGACCGCTCCGGTCTTCCTTGCCGGTCTTTTCAAACCTGCTGTTTTCCGCCACATATACTTCGCAGCCTATAATCGGCTTGAGGCCCTGTGCTTTGGCCTCATTATAAAACTCTTTCACGCCGAACATGTTCCCATGGTCGGTTATGGCCAGCGCGGTCATCCCTTTGGTTTTTGCACTGGCAATAAGATCCCTTATGTTCGACGCCCCGTCAAGGATCGAATACTGGGTGTGAACATGAAGATGGGTGAATTTACTCATGGGTTAAATGGCATATTTTCAAGGATAAAGCAGAAAGCCTGTGCTCCCGGCCCGGCTCACAAAATTACAAAATAGAAACAGCAGTTTTTGCATATGTTGAAAAGTATTCAAAAAACATCGTCAAACCAATTTATTATTTTATCTTTGCACCCACGTTTAAAAAAAGTAGGTTTTTTATTATTAATCAAAAAAGAGCATGCCTGTAAAAATCAGATTAGCAAGACATGGCAAGAAAAAATTGCCATACTATCACATTGTGATAGCTGATAGCAGGGCGCCACGAGATGGTAGATTCATTGACCGGATTGGCTCGTACAATCCCAACACTAATCCTGCTACTATTAAATTGGATTTTGATAGTGCATTAGATTGGCTACTTAAAGGCGCTCAACCTACCGATACATGTAGAGCTATCCTCTCCTATAAGGGAGTACTCATGAAAAAACACCTCGTCAATGGAATCAAGAAGGGAGCGTTGACAGAGGAAGAAGCTGAAACACGGTTTTCTGCCTGGATGAAGGAAAAAGAATCCAAGATCGAGGCGAAACGAGACAGTCTAAAGAGCCAGAAGCAACAGGAAACCGAGCAGGCGCTTGAAGCGGAGGCCAAAGTCAATGAAGCCCGCGCGGCCGAGCTGGCCAAAAGGAACGCCCAAATGGCAGAGGAAGCCCAAAAAGCTTCAGGAAAAGCCGAAGAGGCTGCAGCTGAGGAGCAGTCACCCGCTGAAACGGCTGACGCCACCGATCAGAAGACACCCGAAGAGGTTCCCGGAACTACTCCCGGAGAGGCACCGGTCCCCGATGCACCTGAGGAAGCCCCGGCTACCGAAACACCCGCGGAAGAACCTGCAAGGAAAACTCCCGAAGAAGCTCCCGCCAGGGAAACGCCTGCCGAAGAGCCGGCAAGGGAAACTCCTGAGGAAAAGCCTGCCGAGCCTGCCGCAGATAAGAAGGAGGAGAAATCCGCCGAGCCTGCTGCAGAGAAGAAAGAGGAGAAATCCGCCGAGCCTGCCGCAGAGAAGAAAGAGGAGAAATCCGCCGAGCCTGCTGCAGAGAAGAAGGAAGAGAAATCCGCCGAGCCTGCTGCAGAGAAGAAAGAGGAGAAATCCGCAGAGCCTGCTGCAGAGAAGAAAGAGGAGAAATCCGCCGAGCCTGCCGCAGAGAAGAAGGAAGAAAAGCCCGCTGAACCCGGATCAGAAAAAGAAGAAAAGTAGCGGAAGCGATTAACCGGAGAATCTGTTTAAAAGTCTCACCGGAGATGGCATGGTAAGATAACTCCGCGCATGCAAAACACCGAAGATCCGATATTATTGGGGTTGATACTGAAAACCCATGGAATCGAGGGGCACCTGGTCCTCAAGCTCTATGTATTGCCCGAAAATGAACTTCAGGAAAATGAACCGGTTTTCATCGAAATTGATGGGATACCGGTTCCTTTTTTTATTAAGGAGTTTCGTATTTTATCTGATGATACGGCGCTGCTCCAGCCCGATGAGGCTTACACCCCCATCCCGGTGAAGGATCTGGTCAACTGCAGGGTGTATATAAAAAAGCGGCGAACCATCCCGGAAGGCCCGGGAACAGATATTAACCATGACGATTTGAAAGGATTCCGGGTTGTTGACGAGCGTCACGGCGATTCGGGGGTTTTGAGCGAAATTGTCGAATATTCGGAAAATATCCTTATGGTAATCGACTTTGACGGCCGTGAAATTCTTGTTCCCTTCCACGAAGATATCGTCAGGTACATTGATTTCGAAAATCGCATTATCGAAATTTTGGCACCCGAGGGACTGCTGGACCTTTATTTTTGAGCCTCTTTCTCAGCCGGTCTGATTTGAATCAATTTTATTTATCGATGCAGGTCTCTTTCCTGAAAATATGAGGCTGCCACGCAGCGATTCATGATTCTGGTCGTCTTTATCAGTGAAACCGTATTAAAACCAAAAAAATCCTGCAATGAGAAAAGCATTATTTGCCATGGCCTGCATATTTTTATTTACAGGCCTGGCTGTCAAAAGCCAGGAGCTTCTGGCAGAAGAGAGAAAAGTCCAGTCCTTCTCAGGAATAAATATTTCCGTTCCCGGGGAAATCTATATTGTTCAGGGCGAGACACAAAAACTCGTAGTTGAAGGCACCGGCAGGGTGCTGGATAACCTGGTAACCGAAGTTAAAGGGGGACAGCTGAAAATTTACACTCCACGCCGGTGGA
>SKQJ01000192.1 GCA_007119075.1 Bacteroidales bacterium
AGGTCCGCCGGCAGAAGGTTCCAGATCAAATATCCCGGAATACCGGGAACAGGAGCCTTTTTCGAGCAGGTCCCATATCCAGGGATTTTCCGGATGGAAGGCCATATGATTGGGCACAATGTCCTGTATCCAGCCGATCCCCCTTTCCCTGCAAAGCCTTACAACTCTGCTGAAATCTTCAAATGTGCCCAGCTCGGGGTTGATCATGCCGGGATGGGTGACGTCATAACCGTGATTGCTGCCGGGAACAGCAGCAAAAACAGGAGAGGCATATATACTGGACACCCCGAGCCTGCTCAGGTATTCGATATGTTTCTCAAGATCGTTAAATGTGAAAGACCTGGAGAATTGTATTCTGTAGCTCGAAACAGGGTTGTTTTTAAGTGCGGGTGAAAATTCGGTGCCGTGCTCCATAACTTTTTGTTATTAAAGTTACAAAAAATCCACCGGCCTGTAAAGGAATACACCAGTACATTTCACCTGAAGATCTGTCAGTCCCTTCCGGGGAAAGTGAAAAATCCATCTGCATCTTAAGTAGTTTGCCATTCTACCGGCGGGGCGCGCGGATCCTCCCGGGGAAAGTGCAGCGATACTTCAGGGCAGGAGCCGGCGCTGACAGGGGCAGCTCCTGTCATACAACAGGGGAAAGGCCGCCTGTACGGTTACCGGCATTGCCCCTGAGGGCTCCGATGCCCGGCAAAACGGTCGCACAGGGGAGATCGCTATCCGGCACAGCTTTAAACCCGGGGATCGGACAGGACCAGTATTGACCGGGGTTCCATGGCTATCATGCCATCGTTGCCCGTAAGGGAGGCAAACTCATTTACGGGCCCTCCCCAGGAAATATGGGCCGAGTATATCAGCACGCTGCACCCGGAAGCGGGCCCTTCGGCAAAGGGAAGCCGGATTATGTTTTCAGAAAAGTTCATTATTGCCGTAACGCCGCAGTTATCGTATTTAATCGCGGCTTTTCCGGTTTCAGGTCCGGATAGGGCGCTGCCTGTCCTGCTGCCGGGAGATTCTATATCCAGGATCAGGGCCATGCCGTCACAGGCTTCAACAGCCTTTACGCATTCACGGTTTCCCGGTTTAAGCGCCGGATGTTCCTTTTTTATTGATATAAGCCTTTTGTAATAATCGAGCAGCTTTTTCTTTTTCTCATCATCCCCGTAGTCCCAGGTCAGTTTTGATCTATTAAATGTTTTTTCCGAATGGGGGTCGGGAGGCTCCCGGTCACCCAGGAAATCGCTGAACTCCTTTTTCCTTCCTTCTCTCACGGCCTCAATAAGGTCTTTGTCCCCATGACTTGTAAAATAGAGGAACGGTGCCTGTTCGCCGTATTCCTCGCCCATGAAGAGCATGGGAACATACGGGCTGAAAAACATTGCCCCGGCCGCAAGCTTCAGAGACTCGAAATCAACGAGTGAGCTCAGCCTTTCGCCAAGCATCCTGTTGCCCACCTGGTCATGGTTCTGGGTACATATCACAAAGCGGCTTCCGGGAATGTCCTGGGTGCTGCTTCCGAAAATCCTTTTGCGGTAAGGAGAATATTTGCCGTTATAAACATAGGCATTGTTATAGGCATCTGCCAGGCGGGCAGTGTCGCCGAAATCAGTGTAATAACCGTTGCTTTCACCGGTCAGCCTGGCATGCAGCGCATGGTGGAACTCGTCGCACCACTGGGCGTCAAGCCCGATCCCCCCTTCCCCGGAAGGGGTAATGAACCTGTTGTCGTTCAGGTCGGATTCGGCGATCAGAAAATGATTCTTTCCCGTTTGAATATTAAGCTTTCCGACCGAATGAGCCATCTCCTCAAGAAAATGGTACGCGCCGAAATCCCTGATGGCATGCACGGCATCCAGCCTTAGTCCGTCGACATTAAAATCCCTCAGCCACATCAGCGCGTTTTCAATGAAATACCTGCGCACGCCGTTGCTCCAGGCATCGTCAAAATTCACGGCGCTGCCCCAGGGGGTGCTGTATTTATCCGTGAAATAGGGACCGGCGACCGACAGGTAGTTGCCCTCGGGACCAAGGTGGTTGTATACGACATCGAGAATGACGGCGATCCCCTTGTCATGACAGGCCGACACAAGTCTGGCAAGCTCGCCGGGGCCGCCGTATGAATCCTGCACGGCGAAAGGGTAAACACCGTCATATCCCCAGTTGCGGTCGCCGGGGAAACGGGCCACCGGCATAAGCTCTATTGCGTTTATTCCCAGCTCGCCAAGATATTCCAGTTTATTGATTATTCCGTTGAAATTCCCTTCCGGGGAAAAAGTGCCGGCATGCAGCTCGTAGATAATCAGATCGGCCGGTGAAATGCCCTTCCATTCCCGCTCGCCTGTCCGGAACGAGGCCGTGTCGATAACCTGTGATTCCCGGTGCACTCCGTCGGGCTGGGACAGGGAAGCAGGGTCGGGTATTTTTCTTTCGCCGTCGATCACGACCATATACCTGTCACCGCTTTCCACTCCCGTCAGGTTTGCTTCCCAGTAACCATAATCTCTTTTTTCAAGAGGGAAAAATCCCTTTTCCCTGATCTCGACCCCGGCAGATGAAGCATGAGGTGACCAGAAAAGCATTCTGGCGCCCGAACCGGGAAGGATGGTCATGCCCAGTTCGCGTTTTTCAATTCCGGCTTTAAGCATGGCATCTGTTTTAGTTAAACTTGAATGCTTGCATCTTCAGTATGTGTTCATGGCCTTGCGGCATCCGTGAAGTCCCCGGCTTTCAGGCAGAAGCTTTTGTCCAGGGGAAGAAAGTTGAGACAACCCCCTGTCAGGTTTCTTTCTTTTTTTCTTTGGCCTGTTCCTGCTCATGTTTCAGGAGGACCACCGATCTGGGTCCGACGATGATTGTTTCTCCTGCATAATATTCTTCCTTGCCCTCCTCAGAAATATACCCTTCGTGGGTATCAACGACTCTTTTCCATGGATTCCCGTATTCCTTGCCGGGAAGGGTGAACAGGACCTCTTTATCGCTTGCGCTGAACATGAGGTAGAAACTGCTGTCGGTAATAAGGTTGCCCTGCTGGTCGCGGCTGTGAATCCCCTCGCCCGCCAGGAACACTCCAACGGATTTGGCGCTGGAAGTGAGCCAGTGCTCATGGGTCATGGTATCCCCTTCCGGAAGGAGCC
>SKQJ01000326.1 GCA_007119075.1 Bacteroidales bacterium
AAAAAAGACCGGCAATTTAACCGGTCTTTTCTATTGGAGATTGAATATTAATTCATGCTTATTCCTGCAGCACTTCCCTGCCAAGCTTTTTATTCATATCCTGGAGCTCGTCTTCCATACCGAGGCGATAATAAATGATTCGCAAGGTTTCCATCGTATCGAGATGGTCAGGATCGTTGATATGAGCCTGCTCCAGGAAAGGAACAGCTTCTCTCAGCACATCAAAAGCCTCATCCCTGGCCTTTTCGTATTCGACATTATCCATGATCTCATTGGCTTCCTCGAGCATCCTGACAGCACGGTTATAAAACATTACGCCGGCGTTGTAGGCAGGGTCAAAATAATCGGGATCAAGCTCCATAGCCCTTTTGTAGGCTTCCAGGGCCTGCTCCGGTTCTTCCAGCTCATCATAAAGCGCGCCTTCGGCGTAGTGGAAGCTCGGATTATTTGGTTCCTGCTCCTTGGCAAGCTTCAGGTAATTCAGCGCTTCATCGGACTTTGCCGCATGGATGTAAAAATTCACAAGTTCAACAAGCACTACGTTATCATCGGGAAACTTCTGGAAGCCTTCCTGCAGGGCTTTTTCAGCGTTCAGAGAATCTCCCATCTCCACATAAGCCTCCTTTATCAGGACGTACAGACTGCCCTGGCCGTAGCCCATATCTTTTGCCCTGTTAAGGTAATACAGAGACTCTTCGTATTTTCCGGCCAGTCCGGCCACAAACCCGGTGTTAAAGACAAGGCCCGTATCAACGGGTTCAGTATAATAAGGTGAATCTGCGACATCTATAGACCTTTTAAAGGAATGAAATGCTCCATCAAAGTTATTCTCTTCGTATCTCTTGACGGCCTCACTGACGAATTGCCCATGGAGACGTAAAAAGGAATTGGTGATCCTGTTTTCCTGGCTGCCACCGAAAAGTCTGCCAAAGAACCCCCGTTCATCCGGACCTTCTTCAAGCTCGATAGCCTTTTGAAAAGCCTGATAAGCTTCTTCGAGCGGATCTTCATGGATTACTTCGGTTTCTTCCCAGCTGACCAGTGTGCCGGTTTCATCGAAAAAAACCTCAATATTTTCATATACGAAAACTTCCCGGGTTCCTGACGGGGTCTGCTCTGTGCGGATCTGACCTGGCTGCCCCATAAAAAGCCTGAGTTCATCCTTAGGCATGCCCAGATAGAGATACTGGATATTCACATCGAAAACATCCTGGAATACGATACCCCGGTCGACCCACGTCCTGGCCCTTTCTCTCTGGCTTTCATTTTCAATCCTGCGGTCACTCCTTTCCAGTCGCCTTTCAACGGTTTCAGGTGTCATTTCCTGCGCTGAAGAAAGAAAGGAAAAACCAATTACTGTGAAAAAAATAACAATAAAATGTTTCATGATATCTGATTTAAATTTGATAATAAAAATATTTCTATAAGTTCTCTCCAGTGAATTAATCCTGAACAATATTCACATTCTTTTATTTGAGTTGAAAACATTGAAAAAATGAAAATATTGTAACTATAGGTATAATTTGTGTGAAATCGACGTAATATCAGTGAGTTTTATGATAACAACACTTCTTATATTATGAAAGACCTGCAGGCAATAGCAAAGTTTATGCTCAAATTTACAGTATATTTCGGATAATCTCAAACTGCTGAATAAACCATAGCGCTATATATCATTGTTTTCAGGTGTATCAGCATCAGCAATGATATCATTGTTTTCAAGTGTATCAGCATCAGCAATGATATCATTGCCGTTGTTGGTTTCTTCCACCACGGCGACCGAGGCAATTGCTTCGCCTTCACGCAGATTGATCAGCCTGACTCCCTGCGTGGTTCTGCCGGTTGTCCTGATATTGCCTGCTTCCAGCCTGATGATGGTACCGGATTTTGTAATAACCATTAAATCAGTATTGTCTGTAACGCTCTTAATGTTAATGAGTTTGCCGGTTTTGTCAGTGATATTCATAGTTTTGACGCCCTTCCCTCCCCTGTTTGTTATGCGGTAACCGCTTATTGAAGAACGTTTTCCAAAGCCATTTTCCGAAACAACCAGGACATCCTCGTTTTCATTTTCCACACAAATCATGCCAACAACACGGTCCTGTTCGCCGGCTAAGGTTATTCCCCTTACGCCGCTTGCAGTACGACCCATTGGTCTGACATATTTCTCGGGGAACCGTATCGCCCGACCCGACCTTATGCCGATAACCACGTCGGCCATTCCGCTTGTAAGCTTTGCTTCGATCAGGTAATCCCCTTCCCTGACATTGATCGCATTGATGCCATTGGCCCTGGGCCTGGAATAAGCCTCGACCGAAGTTTTCTTGATTACCCCCCTGGCTGTACAAAGAAGGATATAATTATTCTTAATGAATTCAGGATCAGATAGATTTTTAACGTTAATGAAAGCTTTTATTTTATCGTCCGGCTCTATGTTTATAATATTCTGGATAGCTCGCCCCTTGGATGTTTTTGTACCCTCGGGTATTTCATATACTTTGAGCCAGTAGCATTTGCCCTTTTCGGTGAAGAACAACATGGTGTTGTGCATTGTGGCAATGAAGAGATGCTCCAGAAAATCTTCTTCACGGGTGCTGCTGCCGCGGGCGCCGACCCCTCCCCTTCTCTGCGTCCTGTAATCGGTAAGGGCTGTACGTTTGATGTATCCCAGATGTGATATCGTGATGACGACTTCCTCATCTGCGTAAAAATCTTCAGGATTGAATTCCCCTGCATCGGGAACAATTTCGGTTCTCCTCTCATCACCGTAGCGGTCCCTTATATCTTTCAATTCATCCTTGATGATCTGCATTCTCATCTCTTCACTGTCGAGCACTTTCCGCAGATAGTCTATCAGCTCCATCAGCTCCTTGTATTCCTGCTTTATCTTATCTCTTTCCAGGCCTGTGAGACGCTGAAGCCTCATATCCAGAATTGCCCTTGCCTGGATCTCGGTCAGTCCGAATTTTGACATCAGTCCCTCCCTCGCTTCATCGGGAGTTTTCGCTGCCCTTATAAGGCTGATGACTTCATCCAGATTGTCGAGAGCAATAAGGAGGCCCTCCAGGATATGAGCCCTTTTTTCAGACTGTTCGAGTTCATACCGGGTGCGCCGGATCACAACCTCGTGACGGTGCTTGACAAAATAGGAAATGATCTGCTTCAGATTCAGCATCCTGGGCCGTCCGTTCACAAGTGCGATATTGTTTACGCTGAAGCTTGTCTGAAGCTGGGTATACTTATACAAATTGTTTAATACAACATTCGCAACAGCCTCTTTTTTAAGGATCATTACAATCCTCATTCCGCGGCGGTCCGATTCGTCGTTTATATAGGAGATACCTTCAAGTTTCTTATCATTTATAAGTTCGGCAGTTTTCCGTATAAGTTCGGCTTTATTGACCAGGTAAGGAATTTCGGTTACTATTATTTTTGCCCTTCCGGTGGAAGTTGCTTCAATTTCAGTCTTCGCCCTTACCACAATTCGTCCTTTCCCCGTCTCAAAAGCGTCTTTGATCCCCTGTGTGCCATATATAATGGCCCCTGTCGGGAAATCAGGCCCTTTTATGAACTGCATAAGCCCCGCAGAGTCAATATCCCGGTCATCAATATATGCATTTATAGCATCAATGGCCTCGGTTATGTTGTGGGGCGGCATATTGGTGGCCATTCCCACGGCGATTCCCGAAGTCCCGTTGATCAAAAGGGTGGGAATTTTTGTGGGTAGTACTGTGGGTTCCTCCAGGGTATCATCAAAGTTGAGCTGGAAATCGACAGTGTTCTTTTCCAGGTCCGCCAGGGTTTCCTCGGCAATTCTCCTGAGCCTGGCCTCTGTGTACCTCATGGCTGCAGGGCTGTCTCCATCGACCGATCCGAAATTTCCCTGTCCGTCAACCAGGGGATAGCGCAATGACCATGTCTGGGCCATCCGCACCATGGCTTCGTATACAGAGGAGTCACCATGAGGATGGTATTTACCAAGTACCTCCCCTACGATCCTTGCCGATTTTTTATGTCCCCTGTTTGACATGATCCCAAGTTCAGACATGCCGAACAGAACTCTCCGGTGAACCGGTTTTAATCCATCTCTGACATCGGGTAGAGCCCTTGAAACTATTACCGACATTGAATAATCAATGTAGGCCGATTTCATTTCCTCTTCAATATTGACTTTTAATATTCTATCTGTTTCAGACATATTATGTTTTAATAGTGAAAGCTGTAAAACCTTCTCTTATGTGAATAATCATTAAATGAGGTCGCAGTGAACTAATTGCCATCATCATTCGTTATATCATCAGGCTGATGGTACAAAAAAGTACCCTTTGACTGAAAAAAATTCGGTCGCTAATTTAGCCAAAAATTGTTTAAAATTATTCTGAAAATCTTATAAATATTAACATTCATTCTTTGTATTATTCGTAACTTTGTAATGACACAATGAATTTCTCTAACTGGTTGAATATATGGATGCAAAATTTTCACAGCGGGTAAAAGATGTACTGTCGTATAGCAGGGAGGAGGCTATCCGTTTGGGTAACAGAAATATAAGTTCGGAGCATATTTTCCTTGGCATTCTCCGCGACGGAGAAGGAATCGCAATCGATATACTTATTTCTCTTGGAATTGATCTGTCTACGATCAAAAGGACCGTTGAGAAACACCTCCGTGCAGGCACCGAACTATCTCCGGCAGAAATGGAGAACATTCCCCTGCTTAAAACTGCAGAACGGGTATTGAAACTGGTCTACCTGGAAGCAAGGTCGCTCAAGGACGATACCATTGATACCGGACATCTTATACTTGCAATACTGAAAGATGAAACCAATCTTATAACTCAGCTGCTTGAGAACGAGAATATTGATTATTTTGTTTTCAAGGATGAATTTGATCTGAAACAGCAGCAGGCAAAATCCGAATTCCCCAGCGATGACGATGATGATGATGCCAAAACACCCTTTGGCGGCGGAAAATCATCATCTACACCTGGCGGAAAAACGGCATCGGAAACACCTGTGCTGGATAATTTCGGTATTGATCTGACCAAGGCAGCCGAGGAAAACAGACTTGATCCGATTGTGGGACGTGTTAATGAAATTGAACGCCTCGCCCAGATACTCAGTCGACGGAAAAAAAACAATCCTGTGCTGATCGGTGATCCGGGTGTAGGTAAATCGGCTATAGTTGAAGGACTTGCATTAAGGATAGTTCAAAAAAAGGTTTCAAGGGTCCTTTTCGGAAAAAGGGTTGTTACCCTTGACCTTGCCTCAATAGTTGCGGGCACCAAGTACAGGGGGCAGTTCGAAGAGAGAATCAAGGCTATACTTAACGAGCTCGCCAAAACCAATCAGATCATCCTCTTTATCGATGAAATCCATACCATTGTAGGCGCCGGAGGAGCAACCGGTTCCCTTGACGCCGCCAATATGCTGAAACCTGCCCTGGCTCGTGGTGAAATACAGTGCATCGGTGCCACTACTCTCGATGAATACAGGCAGCACATAGAAAAAGACGGCGCTCTAGAACGCCGCTTCCAGAAAATAATGGTTGAGCCGACAACTACCGAGGAGAGCATTGAAATCCTCAACAACATAAAAGAGCGTTACGAGGATCATCACAATGTTTATTACACTCCCGAAGCAATTCATGCGTGTGTGAGCCTCACAAACAGATATATATCTGACCGGCATCTGCCCGATAAGGCTATAGATGCTCTTGACGAGGCAGGATCGCGCGTTCACATTTCAAATATAGTTGTTCCCGAACGTATACTGGAGCTTGAATCTTCAATTGACGACACCAGGCAGGAAAAGGTAAAAGCCGTTAAGAACCAGAACTTTGAGCTTGCAGCCCGTCAGCGCGACAAGGAAAAGGAACTGCTGGACCTGCTGGAGCACGAAAAAAAGAAGTGGGAAAAGGAGCTGTCAAAAAACAGGCAGCTGGTTGATGATGATAAGGTGGCCGAGGTAGTTGCCATGATGACCGGTGTACCCGTACAACGGGTTGCACAGGCCGAAGGAGTCAGGCTTCTCAATATGGGCAATGAATTAAAAAACAGAGTTATCGGGCAGGACGATGCGATAAAGCAGATAGTCAGGGCCATACAGCGAAACAGGGCCGGGCTGAAAGACCCTAATAAGCCAATCGGATCGTTTTTCTTTCTGGGCCCTACAGGTGTCGGCAAAACCCAGCTTGCCAAAGTCCTTGCGGAATATCTTTTTGAGAGCACCAATAACCTGGTCAGGATTGACATGAGTGAATACATGGAGAAATTCTCCGTATCCCGCCTGGTAGGTGCACCTCCCGGCTATGTGGGTTATGAGGAAGGCGGACAGCTTACTGAAAAGGTAAGAAGGCACCCCTACTCTGTGGTTCTCTTTGATGAAATTGAAAAAGCCCATCCGGATGTATTTAACATTCTGCTCCAGGTGCTTGATGACGGTCAGCTGACCGACAGTCTTGGCAGAAGAGTCGACTTCAAGAATACCATAATAATCATGACCTCCAATATCGGAACCAAGCAAATCAAGGATTTCGGTCAGGGTGTCGGTTTTGCCACGAGTGCCAGGGAAGCTTCGTCAAATGAGTATATGAAAGACATCATTCATAAAGCCCTTAAAAAAGCTTTCGCTCCTGAATTTCTTAACAGGGTGGATGATGTAATTACCTTCAACCATCTTCAAAAAGATGATATCTTCAAAATAATTGACATCGAACTGAGGGGTTTCTATGAGCGTATGAACAGTCTCGGCTACCAGGTGAAAATAACACCGGCGGCAAAAGACTTTATCGCCGAAAAAGGATATGATATACAATTTGGCGCGAGACCCCTGAAACGTTCTATCCAGAAATACCTGGAAGATCCTCTTGCCGAGATTATTATCAAAGCCGATCTGAAAGAGGGGGATGTTCTGAATGTCGGTTTTTCCAAAAAAACCGAAAGCATTAAAATAAACATCGAAAAGGCGGATGAAGTCAGTGAAAAACAAAAAAAATAACTACATCCGGAGAAAAGGATCAGTGCAATATAATGAACGCTCCCTTTAGGGGAGCGTTTCTTTTTACAGATATGCTTATGCCGGAAGCTTCCCGGGCCGGAAACATAGTATCGAAAACACAGGCATCCCCGGCTGAGCCGGTTCAGGTGGTCATGGCTTCCTTCAGGAAATGAATCTGTCGGCCCGGAATCGCAGGTGCCGGCAGGAGAAGGCAATGTTCCGGCAGGCGTTTATTCCGCTAATTCACCATAAAGATCAAACTCGTCCGAACCGGTAATTCTCACCCTGTAAAACTCACCCGGTTGCATGCAGCCGATATTCTTTACAAGCACTTCATTATCGACTTCGGGAGAATCAAATTCGGTCCTGCCGTAAGAGAATTCATCGTCTTGCCTGTCTATAATCACACGAAATACTTTTCCGATCTTGCCTTCATTGATGGAAGCTGATATTTCCTGCTGTATTTGCATTATTTCCGATAATCTCCTTGCTTTTTCCTCACCGGTTATCTCATCTTTGTAGTTCATGAAGGCATAGCTGTTCTCCTCATGGGAGTAATTGAATACTCCCAGGCGTTCAAATCTTGAATTCCTTACAAACTCCTTAAGCTCGGTAAAATCATCTTCCGTTTCCCCGGGATGGCCCGTGAGAAAGGTGGTTCTTATCGCCATTCCTGGTACTTTTGTCCTGATCTTATTGAGAAGGGATATGGTTTTATCTTTATTAATCCCCCTTCGCATCAGTTTTAGTACATTATCAGAGATATGCTGAAAAGGAATATCCAGGTATTTGCAAATTTTATCGCTTTCCCTGATCATATCGAGCAAGTCTTCAGGAAAATCTACCGGAAAGGCATAATGAAGTCGTATCCACTCAATTCCGGGTACGACCTGCAGTTTTTTCAAAAGTTCGGCAAGCATGCTTTTGCCATACAGATCATGGCCATACCAGGTCAGATCCTGGGCAACAAGTATCAGCTCCTTTACGCCCTGGTCCGCAAGCACCCTTGCCTCCCTGGTCAGGCTGTCGACCGGCCTGGAGACGTGCCTGCCCCTTATCTGCGGAATAACACAAAAAGAGCATTGCCTGTTGCAGCCTTCGGAAATCTTCAGGTATGCATAGTGCGATGGAGTGGAGATATACCTGGCGTCTTTTGAACATCTTACATTCTCAAGGTCAAATGCGCTGCTTATCCTTTCAATCGCATCAACCCCGAATACCAGGTCGGCTCCGGGGAATTCGGCAATCAATTCTTCCCTGTATCGCTCGGAAAGACATCCAATTATGCATAACTTGCCGATCCTGCCCTTCTCTTTTGCCCTTGCATATTCAAGCAGCATATCAACCGATTCCTGCTTTGAGTCGTTGATGAAGCCGCAGGTATTAACGATTACAACCTCCTGGCCGGCCGTTTCGGAGTCAAATTCAACTTTCCATCCGCCGGCGGCAAATCTGGCCATTATCATTTCAGAGTCAACCAGGTTCTTCGAACAGCCCATGGTGACAATATTGATGCTTTTCGGTTTAAATTTTCGCAATTTCTTAGGTTACTGAAAAAGTGAAGAAACAAATTGCTCCCTGTCAAACTTCAGCAGATCATCAAGCCCCTCTCCCATCCCGATGTATTTCACGGGGATCTTAAACTGGTCGGAAACACCTATTACTACCCCCCCTTTGGCAGTGCCGTCAAGCTTGGTGACAGCAAGGGCATTGACTTCCGTGGCCGCAGTAAATTGTTTTGCCTGTTCAAATGCATTCTGACCGGTTGAACCGTCCAGGATCAGAAGGATCTCGTGGGGCGCATCCGGAATCACCTTTTGCATGACTTTCTTGACTTTTGAAAGCTCATTCATAAGGTTGACTTTATTATGAAGGCGGCCCGCGGTATCTATGATCACAATATCGGCCTTATTTGCTTTCGCGGAATTAAGAGTGTCAAACGCAACCGAAGCAGGGTCGCTTCCGGTTTTTTGCTTGACAATTTCCACTCCGGTTCTCTCTGCCCAGATTTCCAGCTGCTCAATTGCCGCGGCACGGAAGGTATCGGCCGCACCCAGCACAACCTTTTTTCCGGCGGCCTTGAATCGGTGGGCCAGCTTTCCAATGGTTGTTGTCTTTCCAACCCCGTTGACGCCTACCACCATTATCACATATGGCGTTTCCATATCCGGAATATCAAATCCCCGGTCGGAACCGGACTCATTCTCCTGCAAAAGCGAGATTATCTCTTCCCTGAGAATCAAGTTCAGTTCGTCAGTGCCGAGAAATTTATCCCGTGCAACTCGTTCAGAGATTTTATCAATTATTTTAAGGGTTGTATTGACTCCCACATCGGAACTGATCAATACTTCCTCGAGATTATCGAGCACGTCATCGTCAACCTGAGATTTTCCTGCCACAGCCCGCGACAGCTTGCGGAAAACAGATTCCTTGGTTTTCTCCAGACCGCGATCCAAAGTATCCTTTTTCCCTTTCCCGGGAAACAATTTAAAAGCGGCCATGATTATTTTTAAATTAACAAAAAAAGCCTTCTTAATAAAAGAAAGCTCTTGATTACAATCAGATCAGGGAACTATTTATTTTTGAAAAATTCGCCGGTAAATTCCTTGCTGATGATATCCTCTTTAAATGTATAAGAGTCAGACTTTCCAGACTTTACCATCTTAACAACCTTTATAAGGTTTCTCGAATCAGCTTTCTTAAGCGTAGCAACTACTTTCTTTGCCATAATCTGTCAGTTTATTTTATTTCCCGATGAACGGTCATTTTTTTCAGGATCGGGTTGTATTTTTTTATTTCAAGCCTTTCAGGGGTGTTCTTTTTATTTTTGGTGGAAATGTACCGGGATGTGCCCGGCATACCACTTTCCTTATGCTCTGTGCACTCCAGTATAACCTGTACCCTGTTGCCTTTCTTAGCCATGATATAATGATATTAATTCTTAATAAATACTGATGTAGCCGTTGCTTTTGGCATCCTTAAGGGCATCATGCAGTCCTTTCTTGTTAATCAGCCTGATGCCTGAAGCCGATACACGGAGGGTTATCCAGCGGTCTTCTTCCTGGTAGTAAAACTTTTTAGTGAAGAGATTAGGATAAAATCTCCGTTTTGTCCGTCTTTTGGAATGGGAAACATTGTTCCCTACCATCATACGCTTTCCTGTAACCTGGCAAACTCTCGACATTTTATAATTATTTATTTACTCCTTTTTTAACAGAGCGCAAAAGTCGGTATTTTTATTGATTTTATCAAATAAATTCAAAGATTTTTCATAAAAACAGATCACTCCTGCCTAACCATCATTGCTCAGGATCATTTTTCTAAGCATATTAAGTGCAGTGACAGACGCCCTTTTAATGTTTCTTTCACGGTTATCGCCAAACCTGAATTCTGACGATACGGTAGATGCCTGGCATGAAACAGCTATCCAGACAGTCCCCACGGGCTTTTTGTCGGTGCCGCCAGAAGGCCCGGCAATCCCGGAAACGGCAATAGAATAACCCGTATTGAAGAGCAGACGGCAATTTATTGCCATATCTTCAACCACAGGTTTGCTTACAGCTCCGTATTTGTCAATCAATGAAGGCTCTATAGCTAATTGATCTTTTTTTATTTCATTTGAATAGGCAACTATTCCGCCTTTGAAATAACTTGAACTGCCCGGAACCGCAGTAATCATTGATGCTATAGTTCCCCCGGTACAGCTTTCCGCGGCGGACAGAGTCTGCCTCCGTTCTGTCAGCAGGTCTCCGATAACAGTCTCAAGTGTATCCTCATCGAAACCTGCTACATATTCAGGAATGATTTCCCGGATTTTCAGGATCTGCATTTCAATCTCGTCGGCCAGCTTTTTAGCGTCAGTTCCCCTGGCAGTAAGCCGCAACCTTATGATCCCTGGTGAAGGGAGGTATGCAAGGCTTATGTTTGAAGGCAGTGAGGATTCAAAATCCTTTAATTCTTCTGCCAGGTGAGCCTCATAACTTCCCTGTGTTATAACCATCCTGGTATGGATAGACGGAAAACTGAATGCTTTTTTCAGTGCGGGGATTACTTTTTTAGTGATCAGCCCTTTCATTTCGAATGGAACACCCGGCAGACTGATGAAGATTTTTTTATTTTTTTCAAACCATAATCCTGCTGCGGTTCCTTCATCGTTATGGAGAATAATAGCCGATTCGGGGACTTCAGCCTGTTTTATGTTATGTTCGTTAAGCTTGCATCTTTTATTGTAGAGAAGGTTTTCTATGTGATTGAATACCTCCTTGTTAAAAACGAGGTGTGTATTGAAAAATTCACAAAGTGCAGGCTTGGTTATATCATCGCTCGTAGGGCCCAGTCCGCCGGTAAGGATAACAATATCTGCCCTGGCTTCAGTTTCCTTCAGGATGCCCAGGATGCTTTTCCTGGAGTCGGAAACAGATGTTATGCGGCTGACCTGTATGCCGGAAAGGTTGAGTCGTTCCGCCATCCAGGCAGAATTTGTATCAATGGTATGACCGGTAAGCAATTCATTGCCAATTGTAACCAGTTCGACTATCATGTTACGTGCAACATTTTCAAAATCATTTTTTAATCATGTGAAGCGTCCGGTGACCTGGCGAGCAGGATCTTTCCGTGG
>SKQJ01000005.1 GCA_007119075.1 Bacteroidales bacterium
CATAATACTTGATACACGGCCCCGGCGGAGGGAAAGAAGGAGGATAAACAGGGAAATTGATGATCTGAGAAGCCGGTCGTTCGATATGAAAATGGAGGCAATGCAGGTATACGAAAAAGTCAATGCCCTGCGGTACAATGCCGCCGTCAGCTTTTTGAAGGAACAGAGAAAACAGGTTGCCGATTCGCTGGTACTCCGTTCAGGGCTGAAACATGAGGAGCTGGCCGGTGAAAGCTTCCGCCAGGCTGCAGGTTTGCGGGAAACCGCCCTTGACCTGCGGAGCGACAAGTATCTCGAAGGTTTTATTTTAAGGGCATATACCGAGGAGCTGAAAGCTTTTTCGGAAATGGGCAAGGCGCTTGAAATATATCAGACGCCCCCTGCCCCCGTGCCGGCACAGATGCGCGAACTCCCGCTTCAGGCCGGCGGACGGGTGGATGCCGGCACCGCATTGTCAAGGTCGAGGCTTGCTGCCACAGCCGCCGCTGCCTCCGGGAACTTTTCTCCGGGCACTGATGCCGGCATTCAGAACGCCCCTTTTATCGATTATGGATTTTCGGTTCTCGCCCAGTCACCCTACTCGGCCGCCAACCCGCTGCCTGCCGGTTTCAGGCTGCCGGACGGACTGGTTTACAGCATACAGCTTGGAATTTTCAGGACGATATTGACGCCCGATTCCTTTGGCGGACTTTATCCTGTTATGTCTTCAAGGGAGCCCGACAACCGGGCAATACGTTATTTGACCGGCGTATTCAGGTCTCTGCCGGAAGCCGAAAAGGCACTTGTGGAAGTTAACCGGCAGGGTTTTGCCGATGCCTTCGTTGTTGCATTCAACAGCGGCGACAAGATGCCGGTCAGCCGCGCCCGCCAGATGGAAAGGGAAAGGCAGGCCAGGGCACAGGCTGCCTCCCGGGCCTCAGAGGAATCCCGGAATCAGCCCCCTGACGATGCTCTGCTCCTGGCGCAGACATCCGAAGCTCCCGGCACTGACAGGGTGGTATTCAAAATACAGCTCGGTGCATTCAGGGAAATAGTGCAAACCGGTGTTCACCTCAACTGGCAAAGGCTTGCAGGAAACAAAAATGTGCAACATGTCAGAAATAATAATGGCTTATATGTTTATTCTATAGGAAATTTTAATACTTTTGAGGACGCGAGTCTAATGCTGAATGACTTACGAAAGCAGGGGATATCCGATGCCTTTGTCGTCCCCTACCGGGGCGATGTTCGCATTACGATGGAGGAAGCCAACAGGCTGATGCTCCTGTACTAAGCCATAATTGTTATTTCCTGACGGAAATATTGATTGAGATGAACAAGGATAAGACAATTAAAAAAATAAAACCAGGAAAGAAAACCGATACGGGAAATGAAGATATGCGGTTTCTCGTTTTGCACAATGATGATCATCACACGTTTGACTATGTCATTAAATGCCTTATAGAAATTTGCGGCCATAACAGCAACCAGGCCGAGCAATGCACCTACCTGGTGCATTTCAAGGGAAGCTGCGATATCCTCAAGGGTGCCTATAATCAGCTGGTGCCATTTCATAAAGCAATGTCGAAAAAAAAGCTTATTGTAACCATAGAATAAATAATGTCCCTGTTTGCCATAGTATTGCTGATAATTCTTGGAGTGTTCCTGCTGCTGATTGAATTTCTTGTCGTTCCGGGAATTACCGTCGCCGGCATCGGCGGTGTCCTTCTCATTATTACAGGCATATATCTTTCCTTTTCCCTTCATGGAGCTACGGCGGGCACTTATGTGCTGTTTGGCTCAGCCCTTTTTATGTTCGTGAGTCTTTACTTTGCCCTGAAATCACGAACCTGGCGCAAAACCATGCTCGAATCCAAACTCGAGGGAAGGGTTAATACCTTCGATCTGACCATAGTGAAACCCGGCGACACAGGAAAATCTATCACCCGCCTGGGGCCCATGGGAAAGGTGGAAATAAACGGCGTGCTCTATGAGGCCAAGGCAGGCGATATAATCATAAATGCCGATACCGACATCACGGTTGTAAAAGTACTGGATGATAAACTGATTGTTAAACCAACAAATTAATCTAAGAATTATGGAAGACATTGGAGTTTATATTTTTATTATAGTCGCCGCCATTGCCGGCCTCTGGATATTGTTATACTTCATCCCGATCGGGATGTGGTTTTCGGCACTGTTGTCAGGAGTGCGCGTTTCCCTGATCCAGCTCATATTCATGCGCTGGAGGAAAGTGCCGCCCTCGGTCATTGTGAAGGCAATGATCAATTCAACAAAGGCCGGATTGTCGCTTTCGCGCGACCAGCTCGAGGCGCATTACCTTGCGGGAGGAAATGTCATTAATGTGGTCAATGCCCTTATTTCCGCCGATAAGGCGAACATACCCCTCGACTTTAACTCTGCTACCGCGATTGACCTTGCCGGACGCGATGTATTCCAGGCGGTGCAGATGTCGGTCAATCCGAAGGTGATAGACACGCCCCCGGTGGCTGCCGTAGCCAAGGACGGTATCCAGCTGATAGCAAAAGCCCGTGTCACGGTGCGTGCCAACATCAAGCAGCTCGTAGGTGGAGCAGGCGAGGAAACTGTTCTGGCAAGGGTAGGAGAGGGCGTTGTGTCATCGATCGGCTCGGCAGCCTCCCATAAGGCTGTGCTTGAAAACCCCGACTCCATATCCAAAGTGGTCCTTTCGAAAGGGCTTGACGCCGGAACGGCTTTTGAAATATTGTCTATAGACATTGCCGACATAGACATCGGAAAGAATATCGGCGCCGTGCTGCAGATGGACCAGGCCAATGCCGACAAGAACATTGCACAGGCCAAGGCCGAGGAACGCAGGGCCATGGCCGTTGCCCTCGAGCAGGAGAACAAGGCTCTCGCCCAGGAGATGCGGGCGAAGGTAATTGAAGCCGAGGCTGAGGTCCCGAAAGCTCTCTCCGATGCGCTCAGATCCGGCAATATGGGTGTGATGGATTACATGAGGCTCAAAAATATCGAAGCCGACACAGGAATGCGCGATTCGATCTCGAAATCGCCCGATTCGGATAAGAAGAAATAACCAGGATAGTTAAATGAGCGGAGATAGATGAAAAGCGGGGACTAACCCCGCTTTTTTTATGGGCCGGTTACC
>SKQJ01000252.1 GCA_007119075.1 Bacteroidales bacterium
TATTTGCCACCAATATTTTTGATATCGGCGATTTCAGATTTTAACATCTCACGGTATTCCTCCCAGAGAGGAAAAAGGACCAGGCGTTCATGGGTATAGTATCCGCTTTCTTCAAGTGCCTTATACCAATGGTCGGCCGATTTCTGCATGGCTACAGTCCCCTGTGTGCCGACTGCCGCTGATGCGCTTCCTGTCAGGGTCGCCACATCAATCACCAGGCCCGGATCATATCGTATCGACCAGCTAAGGGCATCGGCTAGAATGAGGCGCCCTTCGGCGTCGGTATTCATGACTTCAACACTTGTTCCGTCATGCATGGTTATGATGTCGCCGGGAACAATGGCATTGCCCCCAGGGCGATTATCTGTGGCCGGTATCAGGCCTATTGCATGCACGGGAAGCCCGCTTTTGGCAAGTGCATAAAACAACCCGGCCACGGCAGCTGCACCTGCCATATCGCTTTTCATGTAATCCATACTGTTTGCAGTGGGCTTCAGGCTCAGTCCACCGGTATCGTAAACTATTCCCTTTCCGATAAATACGAATGGTTTTTCATTTATAAAATGGTCAGGTTTCCATTCCAGTATGGAAAAGGTTGGCGGATCAATGCTCCCCCGGTTTACGGCGAGCAGTCCTCCCATTTGGTGGCTTTCAATTTTCTCCCTGTCCAAAACCTCCAGGGAGAAGCCGGCGGCAACGGCCATTTTGCTCAGCTCTTCTGTAAGACCCTGGGCATTGAGATGTGAAAGAGGTTCATTTACAAGGTTTCGCGACATGTAAACGGCATCGCACAATATGCCGAGCCTGTCAAGGGCATCATTTTTCAGGGAATCGCTGTATACCATTATCGTACCGGGAAACCCGTCCCTGCCCTCTGTCTTTTTCCGGTACTTGTCAAAACGGTAATTATTCAGTATCAACCCCTCTGCAAGGGCAATTACCAGTTCGGCATTATCTTCAAGATCAACCACCAGCAGCGAATTATCCTCGCTTTCATTAATTAGCGGATGCAGCTTTCCGGATATGTTTCTGAGAAATTCAAGCTGACCCGGAAATGACCGGGCAGAATCATTGATTACCAGGCATACAAACGTGCTTAACCTGTGTAGGACGATAAGCTCTTCCTTCTTTTCTATCCTGGTTTTGATATAGGAAAGTTCCCTGTCCGAAAAACCGAACCGGGAAAAATCTCCTGTTCTTCCAGTCAGGATTACAGCGGGCAGATCATGTGCAATATCATTGGTTTTTTCAAGCCGGGTCTGGATCATAATCATTAATGGATTTTTGTTCCTGTCATATTTCTTTATTACAGGATAAAGTTAATCGAATTTGATTGTAAAGAGAAACCTGGCATAAAAAAACCCTTTCCGGAAGAAAGGGTTTTTTTTTATGAAAGATGCGGCTGAATGTTTTACATCATTCCACCCATTCCTCCCATTCCTCCTCCGCCCATTGGCGGCATGTCAGGTTTGTCTTCTTTCTCCTCAACAATGACACATTCGGTGGTAAGGAACATGCCCGCAACCGAAGCAGCATTTTCAAGAGCAATGCGTGCCACTTTTGTAGGATCGATCACTCCGGATTCAAAAAGATTCTCATACTTGTCGGTATAAGCATTGTATCCGAAATCATCTTTGCCTTCCTTGATCTTCTGAACTACGATAGATCCTTCCATTCCGGCATTTTCAACGATCATGCGTATCGGCTCCTCGATTGCCCTTCTGACGATTGCGATACCGGTATTCTGATCTTCATTCTCTCCGGTCAGACCGGCAAGAGATTCAATTGCCCTGATATAGGCAACGCCGCCGCCCGGGATGATTCCTTCCTCCACTGCTGCACGGGTTGCGCTCAGGGCATCGTCGACAAGGTCTTTTTTAGCCTTCATCTCTACCTCTGAAGAAGCTCCGATATAAAGCACGGCTACCCCGCCTGCCAATTTCGCCAAACGCTCCTGCAGTTTCTCCTTGTCATAATCGGAAGTTGTATTTTCAATCTGCACTTTTATCTGCTTAACGCGGGCATCAATATTTGATTTTTCACCCTTACCATTCACAATAGTGGTTAGTTCCTTGTCAACGGTTATTTTTTCAGCTTCTCCGAGAAGATCCAGTGTGGCGGTTTCCAGCTTGAGTCCTTTCTCTTCTGAAACTACCGTACCTCCGGTAAGTATGGCAAGATCCTCAAGCATTTCTTTTCTTCTGTCGCCGAATCCGGGAGCTTTTACAGCAGCGATCTTGAGTGAACCCCTCAATTTGTTAACGACCAGCGTAGCCAGGGCTTCACCATCAACGTCTTCAGCAATAATGATAAGGGGTCTACCTGACTGGGCAACGGGCTCAAGAACAGGCATCAAGTCCTTCATGGTTGAAATCTTCTTGTCCGATAAAAGGATATAGGGATTGTCCATCACGGCTTCCATTTTATCGGTATCGGTAATGAAGTAGGGTGAAATATAGCCGCGGTCAAACTGCATACCCTCAACAACTTCAACGGTGGTTTCGGTTCCTTTGGCTTCTTCCACGGTAATAACACCTTCCTTTTTAACTTTATTCATGGCCTCGGCTATCAGTTTGCCGATCGACGGGTCATTATTGGCGGAAATTGATGCTACCTGCTCGATCTTACTCAAATCATCACCGATAGTTTTTGACTGTGACTGCAGGCTTTTGATAACCTTGGTAACAGCTTTGTCAATGCCACGCTTGAGGTCCATTGGGTTTGCCCCGGCAGTAACGTTTTTCAGTCCCACGCTCATCATTGACTGCGCCAGAATTGTAGCAGTGGTGGTACCGTCTCCGGCCTGGTCGGCAGTTTTGGAAGCAACTTCCTTCACCATCTGTGCTCCCATATTTTTATAAGGATCGGAAAGCTCTATCTCCTTTGCTACTGTAACACCATCCTTTGATATCTGTGGTGCCCCGAATTTTTTGTCCATAACCACATTTCGTCCCTTCGGGCCAAGGGTTACCTTTACCGCATCTGTAAGTTCATCAACACCTTCCTTAAGGCGTCTGCGTGCTTCAATATTGAATTTAATTTCTTTTGCCATTTTATAAATTTTTTAAATTTGGTTGAACGACTATTAATAATTATTATTTTTCAATCAGCAA
>SKQJ01000185.1 GCA_007119075.1 Bacteroidales bacterium
AATCGCTGCGCCCCAGATAATCAAGGTCTGAGTCGCATATTATTTTCTCAAGCAGGTTCCTGGGCTGCGGCGGCATCCTGGTAGCCATTATCAGCTCACACACCCTGTCAATCTGTACGGATGAAAAATTATAGGCCGGCAGGTATTCCCTTGCTATCCGGCAGCTATGGTACTCATGATCATCATAGCCCCTGATGTGACCGGAATCATGAAACAGGGCAGCTGCTTTAAGCAGCAAAACCTCTTCCTCGGTTATCCCTTCAGCCCATCCGATCAGTTCGACCTCGGTTACAACGTCGATAGTGTGTTTAACATTATGATAATAAAGATACCGGGGCAGCTCTTTTTCAAGCCTGTCGAGCATGATCTCCTGCAGGTCAACAAACTGGACCAGCTTGAATCTGATATCAAATTTTTCATTGGGCAGCAGGCCCTGGCAGTCCATCGAGATCTGAGGAATTATTCCATTAACATAATACATGGAAATATTGCCCAGGTATTTGACCGGTATTTTTCCGTTGTATTCACAATTAAAAAACTCCTTGACAAGCTCATAGGTATTGGCCGAGATATTTATCCCTTCGACCGCGCACGAAGAGCTTATTCGGCTTGCAATGTTAACGGTGTCACCCTTGATTTCCCAGGAAATCTTTTTTTTGCCGTTTGCCGCGGTCGATACCGGACCGGTATGCACTCCTATGCGGATGTCCCATATCCTGTTTTTGTCTGATTTCAGTTTCGCCTCTTTGAGGTAATGGCACATTTCCAGGGCAGCCATCACCACATCGATGGGATTCGTGCTGTTGCGCACGGGGACTCCGCCGACACACATATATGAATCGCCGATTGTCTTCAGCTTTTGCAGCTTGTATTTGCGGATTATCGAGTCGAACTGGAAAAACAGGTTGTCAAGCTCGTCCATCACTATATGGACGTCCATTTGCCCGGTGAGCTTTGAAAACCCCTGTACATCGGCGAACAGCACTGTGCCTGTCTTGAATTTCAAAAATGTCCCGGGCTCATCAGTTTCCGCAATACCGGATTTTTCTCCCTCGATACGGGAGAGACGCCTTTCATAATTGTCAGCCTTCCGTTCCAGCCTGTCATTTTCGCCTGCAAGCTGCCTGATCCTGTCCTGAAGCTCCTGGTTTTGCCGCACCAGTCTGGCGATCCTCCTGTATCCCTGTTCTTCCATGTATTCTATGGCCCGTTTTTGTTTTAGTGTTTTGCTGCACCATTGCAATCTAATGTATACTATTCCGGGGCAGCAAAAGTTCCAAAAATAGCTTTATATCATACGGGAAATTCACTTGCCTGTAGAAATTCACCAGCAAAAAAAATACGCCAGGGGAGAACCTGTTTTGCGGACTGCCTGATTGGTAGTAATTTTATGCTAAAATGGAGCAGCCCGGCCATGCAAAACGGCGATCGCAAAAATTTTATAAGAAAAATCTTCAGCCTCTCATCCGAACAGGAATTTGAGGAGGCCGCCCTGGAACTGTTCCGCTACCAGTCGGCCGAAAACCCGGTTTACAGGGAATTCATCAGATTCCTGGGCATAAGTCCCGGAAAGATCAGGCGGCTGACCGGCATACCGTTCATGCCGGTATCGTTTTTCAGGACCCACAGGATAATCTCCGGCGACGCGGAGACCAGGGTCACATTCAGAAGCAGCGGTACCGGAAGCTACGTGCCTTCATGCCACCATGTTCACGATACCGGCCTTTACCAGGCAAGCTTCCTTAAATGTTTCGAATTATTTTACGGTCCGCCGGACCGCTGGTGCATACTCGCCCTTCTCCCCTCCTATTTGGAGAGAGCAGATTCCTCCCTGGTCTATATGGCAGGAAAGCTTATCGAAAAAAGCTCCCATCCCGAAAGCGGGTTCTGCCTGGATGACATGGCCGCCCTGGCATCAAGGCTTAAGGGGCTTGAAAAGCAGCCTGCCGGTATCCTTTTGCTGGGGGTAAGCTTTGCATTGCTTGACCTGGTTGAAAACCATGACCTTTCCCTGAAAAAAACGGTAATCATGGAAACCGGCGGAATGAAAGGAAGGAGAAAAGAGCTGACCCGTGAAGAGCTCCATTCGATATTGAAATCAAAAACCGGGGCTGCCCGGATCCACTCGGAATACGGAATGACAGAGATGCTGTCACAGGCCTGGTCCCGTTCGGGAGGGAGGTTTTCATCGCCTCCCTGGATGAAGGTTCTGATCAGGGACAGCTATGACCCGTTCTCATATATGCCTTCCGGCAGAAGCGGCGGGATCAATATCATCGACCTTGCCAACATGGATTCCTGCGCTTTCCTGGAAACCTCCGACCTGGGACGCCTCCATCCCGACGGCAGGTTCGAGGTAATCGGGCGGTTCGATAATTCGGAAGTCAGGGGGTGCAACCTGCTGGCGGAGTGAATTAGTGCCGTACTGGACCCGGGGAAACCGGCCCTGCGGGCTGAAACCTTTCCCTCAGCTCAAGCGCCCTTGCCGGCCCTAAAGTGCGGTAAGCACAAGTTTTTCATTCCCCTTTCGTATGATTTCATCGAAATACAATCTCAAGCTCCGGTAGTCATCCGCAGGATATTCCGGAAGCTTGAACCAGTAAGAAAAAAATATATTCACAACATCGCCGTCACGGGTCACCTGGTACTCAAGAGAAAAGAGATCGTTGTTTATCCTGTAATTTGCAGGCAGGGATTCGATCATAAACCCGTCAGGTATCTTTATTATGGATTCATAGGTCCTTCTTACCGGGTAGATCATATCGACAGGATAAGTGCGGGTCGGGTAAACCAGGGGGCTTTCTGAGATTGTTTCATTGAGAAATGGTTTTATGCAGATCCTTTGATCGACCTTTCCCAACGGTTTTGTGGTTTTGAATCTGAAACGGTAAGGTTCGGCTAAATCGAGGTAATTTTCAACCGGCAATAAAGAATGGATCTCATAACTATTCCTGATAAATCTTTCTTTGAGCCTGCCTTCATCATCACCATATTTGAGCCTGAAACTCAATCCGTCATATTCTGTTGCAGATGTAATTATTTCAGCCGTTATGTCTGTTTCATCGAATTCAATCGAAAATTCTGTGATGATCTCCGACGGATATGGAAATT
>SKQJ01000343.1 GCA_007119075.1 Bacteroidales bacterium
CCCGGCAGCGACAATAGCTGATGCGGCCCGTTTCGGAGACCCGGCAGCGACAATAGCTGATGCGGCCCGTTTCGGAGCGACATTAGCTGATGCGGCCCGTCATCGAAGAACCCGGCAGCGATATTTGAAGATTCGCCGTCAGTGCAGCCAGGCGAATGCTGAGCGTTGATCTGCACACCCGGGAATTAAAAAATTTTTTGTAACTTGGGGTGCTTTTAAAAAACCAGCTATATGCCTAAAGTAGATGTACTTCTCGGTCTTCAGTGGGGAGACGAGGGAAAGGGCAAGATCGTTGATGTTCTCACCCCGGAATATGATGTTATTGCACGCTTTCAGGGCGGCCCCAATGCCGGCCATTCGCTTGAGTTCCATAATATAAAACATGTCCTGCATACAATTCCCTCGGGAATTTTTCACAAGGGAAAAACAAACCTTATCGGGAACGGGGTGGTAATTGATCCCGTTATTTTCACCAGGGAGATAGAAGCCCTTGAAGAGCTGGGCGTTTACCCCAGGGACGACATTTACGTCTCAAAAAAGGCACACCTGATCCTTCCTTCCCACCGGATACTGGATGCAGCTACCGAAGCTTCCAAGGGGGACACCAAGATAGGATCCACACTAAAGGGCATAGGCCCCACCTATATGGACAAAACAGGGCGCAACGGTTTACGGGTCGGCGACATTGTTCTGCCCGATTTTATTGAAAAATACAACTTCCTTAAAAACAAGCACAGGGAAATACTCAGGCAATACGATTTTGAGGATGACCCGGAAAATTATGAGGAGGAATGGTTCTCCGGAATCGAAACTGTCAAATCATTCAAACTTGTCGACAGTGAGCATTTCATCAACCGTCTTATAAAAGAAAACAAATCTGTTCTTGCCGAAGGGGCCCAGGGGACCCTGCTTGATATTGACTTTGGCTCCTACCCTTATGTAACTTCCTCAAATACGATATGTGCCGGCGCTTGCACCGGGCTGGGCATTGCCCCTACAGCCATCGGCGAGGTGCTGGGCATTTTCAAGGCCTACTGCACCCGGGTCGGAGGAGGACCTTTTCCGACTGAGCTTACCGATGAAACCGGAGCCAGGATGCGCAAGCAGGGCAACGAGTTCGGATCGACAACAGGAAGGCCCCGGCGTTGCGGATGGCTGGACCTGCCTGCTCTGAAATATTCAATAATGATAAACGGCGTCAGCCGGCTTATCATGACCAAGGCCGATGTGCTGACCGGTTTTAAAACCCTGAAAATTTGCACAGGATACAAATCCAACAACCAGGTCCTGGATTCTCTTCCCTTTGACACGGCACAGCCCCTGGAGCCGTTATATACTGAACTGAAAGGGTGGGATGAGGATATTTCCGCTATAAACAATTACGGGGAGCTTCCGCCGGAATTCACCGGGTTTATTGAATATATAGAAAAAGAGACCGGAGTGCCGGTAACAATTATCTCGCTCGGGCCCAGCCGGTCGGCAACGGTTTTTCGCCACCCTGATCAGGGCCGCATATCATGATCCAGGCAGGAAAATCATAGTCCTGAGGCAACAATTTTTCGCCGCCCCCCGGACCAGGAGAGCTCCCGAGGCTCTGCCAAAGGGATCAGGGGGTATCTGCTTTTTCCTGCTAAATTGGTTCTCCCAGACCGTATCCGAGGCTCTGCCAAAGGGATCAGGGGGTATCTGCTTTTTCCAGCTTGTTGGGCTCTTCCAGGCCGTATCCCGAGGTCCTGTCCTCCCTTTTCAGAAGCAATGAAAACAGTAATCCCACCAATCCGAGAACCGCAAGCATTTCGAGGGCACGGGTATAATTATAAAAAGCAGTTTCTCCGGCCGCCAGGGCTTCAGCCACGCCCGGGTTGGTATAATCGAGCACCAGTCCGATAAGCCAGGGGAAAACCATCAGCCCTATTGCCTGTACGGTGAACATGGCCCCGTAAGCGGTGCCGATCCTGTTTGTCTCCACAATTTTCGTCACAGCGGGCCACATGGCAGCGGGCACAAGCGAGAAGGCGATTCCGAGGACAAATATCGGGATGTAGGGAGTCATGGTGGTATACGCAAAGGTTAGATGAACTATCACCAGCAGCAGGCTTCCATAAACCATAAGCGATGCAGATTTCCCCCGGTAGTCGCAGTACCACGCAAACAGGGGAGTGAAAAACAGGGTGCCGAAAGGCAGGATGGAAGATATGAATCCTGCCTGGGCAGGGGCAAACCCGAATTTATTTATCATAAGGTCGGGCGCATATTTCATAAAGGGAAATACCGCAGAATAAAACAGAACGCACAGCAGGGAGATGTATATAAAGCTCCGGTTTGTGAGCAGCTTTACAAGGTCCGCAAACCGGAACTGTTCCGTGGGATCGGTTTCCATTCTTTCGCTGCTTCTCCTGTCAAACCTGACATCCCAGATTGTATAAACAAGGAAGGCAAGAAGGCCGATGCCAAGAAGCAGCGCACCGAACCATATGGGCATCGTCCAGTTATGCCAGAGCGGGGTTGTTTGTGAGCTGTCTATGATCAGACGGGGGGACAAAACCATGGCGGCGCCCATGCCGAGCCTGGCTATGGCGACATTCAAACCGAGCGCAAGGGCTATCTCCTTTCCCTTGAACCATTTTACAATAACCTTTGATATGACTACAATGCTTGTTTCGGCCCCTAATCCGAAGAGGAAAAAGCCGAGTGAGGTAACCTTCAGGGCAGGCGAATATTGGGTGAGAAATGAATTCATAAAATCGTAGCCCCATCCGCCCTCATTGAAATAGGGGGTAGCGCCATAAGCGGTAACTATGGCACCGATGAACTGGATGAATATAAAAGCAAAACCGGTTATCCTGATGCCTATCCTGTCAAGTATTATTCCGCCGACCACGGCCATTAACAGAAAAACATTGGGAATGGAATATGCGGCCTGAAAAAATCCGTACTCGGTCGATGTAAATCCGAGCTCGCGCTCCATAAGGAATTTGAGCGGAGACAGGGCGTCATAGAAATAGTAATTGGTAGCCATGGAAAAGCTTACAAGCAGCATCATCCCCCATCTGAGCCGTGCGGATTCATTCAGTGCCCTCTTAAAGTCGTTCATTTTAC
>SKQJ01000254.1 GCA_007119075.1 Bacteroidales bacterium
ACAAGGAATTTGTACAGAAATTTTGGTTGTTACCTTCCGGGGAATTATTTTTGTATCTTTATAATCCTTCCGGGGAATTTCTTCCATAAAGGGATTCCGGGATACACTGGCAGGGAATATCACACAAAGGGCTGTTAACTCAGTTGGTTTAGAGTGTCACCTTGACAGGGTGGAAGTCACTGGTTCGAGTCCAGTACAGCCCACAACCGGCCAGCAGGTCCATGAGGCCTACCGGCCGGTTTTTTCGCGTTTAAGCATCTTTATTCTCCAGAGCAATGGTCCGGATAATTCTCATTTCGATAGCCGGCGTGATCGCCGCCTTCATTTCCTTTCTGATAATTATGAGTGTTTTCTTCAGTTCCCGCGTTGACACCTGGCTGACGGTCAACCAACCGGTCGATGCAAATGTGCTGATCGTCGAAGGATGGACCCGGGCAGAGCTTGTCGGCGAAGTTGCCCTGAAATTCAGCCAGGGAGGCTATACTACACTGATCACAACCGGCGGGCCCCTTGATGAGGTTTACAATATGGCTTATGACGGAATGATCCGGTTCGATCTTGATGCGGCAGGAGCCAGCTGGGAAACCGGCGACACGGTAACGGTCTCGCTGTGGGCTTTCGGCGAGCCGGCCGACGGTGAATATGCCCGCTATACCATAATCCACCGGGAAGATACCATCGGAAGGGATTATACATCGCCGCACCTGGAAGAATACCGTCACAGCTATGTAGTGCAGGATGATCCGGCAGGGGAAATTTTTGTTATATATGACAATGACTTTATTACCAGTGACGAGGACCGCAACCTGCATTTATGGAAAATTGAAACCGGCGGGGTCACTATTCCCGTTCGTTCGGATTATACCAGGCTAATAAGACGGATACGTTCCGTGGATATTGACAGACCCCTGTCGCAGAAAACCCTTGCGGAGGAAAAGGCTTTTCAGTTCATGATGGCGGGAGTCGACAGCAACCTGATAGTCGCTCTCGAGGTCCCTGCTGTTAAAAGGCTGCGCACTTTCACTGATGCCGTCATGGTAAGCGAATGGTTCAGGGGAACAGGATGCATCCCCGATGCGGTAAACCTGTTTTCAGAGGGCAATCACACGAGGCGGAGCAGGCTGCTTTACAGCTATGCACTGCCCGATGAGGTGAAAGTCGGCATTGTTGCAGCTGAGCTTGAGCCTGCCTACCGGCGGGATTCCGGGTTTACGGATTTTGATCCCGGTACCGCCCGTGAGCTGGGAGCTTATATTTATACGCGGGTTTTTTTTAATCCCGGGCGTCAGTATCGCAGAATAGTATCCGGAATGGATAAAGGTCCATAGCTGCAATACAAATCTGAAGGAAGCCATCCGTCACGGCCCTGTCCGGAGCCATCGTCAGAGTGGAATAAGTGGCGGAGGTTTTGAATATTAAGGTTTTACTTTATCTTTGTATAGTGATTTGACATTAAAAAATTGATGCATAACAGCGAAGACCAGATCAAGCCATACGGGGCCAGGCAGGCGGATTTTGACCGCAGGTATCTGCAGATGGCACGTACGTGGGCCGAAAACTCATATTGTATTCGCAGAAAGGTCGGAGCGCTTATTGTGAAAAACAAAATGATAATTTCCGATGGTTACAACGGGACACCTTCGGGATTTGAAAATATTTGCGAGGATGAGTCGGGCGTTACTAAACCATATGTACTGCACGCCGAGGCCAACGCAATCACAAAGGTGGCCAAATCGAATAATAGCAGTGAAAATTCCACGTTATATATTACCGCCGCTCCGTGCATGGAATGTTCCAAGCTGATAATCCAGGCGGGGATCAGGCGAGTTGTTTATTTTGATCATTATCACAGCGAGGAGGGTATCCGGCTCCTCAAAAGGGCAGGTATCGAGCTGGTTCAAATGGAAGAGCAGAGCCACTGATTGCGGTATCCCCGCGAAGATCCTTTTGGACCGGTATTAACGTCTTTCTCGCAGCAACCCAGATATTAACCAGATTTTGATAATCCTATGCATTTCAGAATAAAAGCTTCTTCAACATACCTGCCGCTCATTCTGGCCATCGTACTAATTGCAGGAATGCTTATCGGCGTTAAGCTCGTTGAACGTACAGGCGAAGGCTCAATGTTTGTTTACCCCAGAACCGATAAGCTCTCGGGTGTTCTCAATTTTATCCAGATGGAGTATGTGGATTCCGTCTCACGGGATTTGCTTGTTGAAGAAACCATCCCCGCGATTCTGAAGAATCTTGATCCCCATTCCGTATATATACCGGCAAGGGATCTGCAGAGAGTGACCGAACCCCTCGAAGGCAATTTTGACGGAATAGGCATCCAGTTCAATATGCTTAGCGACACGGTGGTGGTGATACAAACCATTTCCGGGGGCCCTTCAGAAAGGATCGGGATAGCTCCCGGTGACCGGATAGTGATGATTGATGATTCACTTGTTGCAGGGGTGGACATGGCCGACAGCGACATCGTAAGCAAGCTGAGGGGGCTGCGCGGCACTAAAGTGACGGTGGGCGTCATGCGGCAGGGAATCCCCGGCCTGATGGAGTTTGAGATAACCCGGGACCGCATTCCTTTATACAGCGTGGATGTTGCCTATATGATAAACGATGAAATAGGCTACATAAAAATAAGCCAGTTTTCAAGGACCACCTTTCGTGAATTCATGGAGGCATCTGAAAAACTGAATGCCAGCGGCATGAAGAAACTTATTCTTGATCTGCGCGGCAACGGGGGAGGATATATGGATCAGGCCACCAGCATTGCAGACCAGTTTCTCGAAAAAGACAGGCTGATCGTATATACCGAAGGCCGCAGCAGTCCCCGCAAAGACGTATTTGCAACCGCCAACGGCATTAACCTGGATACTGAGCTGCTGATACTTATCGATGAATGGAGCGCTTCGGCCAGCGAGATCATTGCCGGAGCCATTCAGGACAATGACAGGGGGCTTGTGGTAGGCCGACGTTCATTCGGAAAGGGACTGGTACAGAACCAGACGATGTTTTCTGACGGGTCGGCACTGAGACTGACCGTGGCCAGGTATTATACCCCAACCGGGAGAAGCATTCAGAAACCCTATG
>SKQJ01000203.1 GCA_007119075.1 Bacteroidales bacterium
CGGCAACGCACTTCCCGCGGCGTTGTCGGGTGCCGGAATCATCTACCCGGATCTTCTGAACCCCCTGATAAAATTGCGCATAAAATCGTAGGCATATTTAGATTTATACAGGGTGCGAAACAAGGCAAATGAAACAAGCCTGTTCCGGATATTGAAACTCAGGTTCCGCATCGTCATGGATATGCCGGAAAAAAGAAGGTAATTGGCATTTCTGAGCTTTTCCTCGTGCAGCCTTATTTCGTATCTCAGTTTTTCCCTTGCAATCTGTATGTCATAAATCGACTTATATGCCACCTTGTTTTTCATTGCTAATCGGATTCGTCAGTTTCGTCGTCGTCATACATTATTGAAGACAGGGCCCTGATGATGGGAGCCAGTATGAGTGTCTTGCGGGCAAGGATGAGGACCATTCCCAGAACCAGGTAAAATCCGGCCAGGATCAGGAATCCGGTAGCCAGATCATCGGTCATTTGACCGTACCAGAATGCAAAAGCCAGGGAGATGAACACCAAACAGAATGCAATTATTATTACCAGGATAAAAGAAACCAGGAAAAAGGCCCCTGCCTTGGAAGCTTTTTCCAGCAGGGACAGTTTCCATAGTTCAACCCTGGTTTTTACATAGGATTTCGCAAGAACAAATATATCACCGGCATTTTCCGTAAAGGATTTCTTAGCCATTTATGCCTATTTAGCTTTTTCTTTTACATTTTTGACTTCCTGCTTTGTCGTTTTTTCCAGATCGGCGATTTTTTGTTTGGTTTCGTCAACAAAGCCGGAAACATATTTACTCAGATCATCGATCTTGTGTGCGACATTGTTCTTCACGTCGTCGCTTATTTTCTGAGTCTGGTCCTTGATTTTTTTCCTGGTGGTCACCCCGGTGTCCGGAGCGAACAGAATTCCGATTACTGCTCCGGCAGCTGCTCCTGCAAGGAAGCCCATTACTGCACTTACTGATGATTTGCTCATAATTAATTGTGTTTATGGTTAATATAAATATTAAATATAAAAAGTGTTTCACGACTGCCTTGCGGCAACCTTATGGATCGTAAGGTAATTATCTAAATTAATGAAGTTTTTCATAATATCCAAATCCGCAGATAAATAAATCCCGCAAAACAAACACCATACATATGGATTGCGGTTCAGAAACGTTTTAATAATTTTGCATGCAAGATATAAAGCAAATAACTCGATGTTTTGTTCATGAAAAACACCGGATTTATTGATAAAACCCTGCTTCTCGAGGCCGGAAAGACATATGACCTCGAAATAGTGAGGATAATAAAAATCCCAGGACCAGGAAGATTCTTCCTCGGCAGGGATGCCAATGGATTAAAGCATCTTATTCCTGTTGATCATTACCATGACTACGGAATAAAAATAGGCGATACCGTCAAATGCAGGCTTGACAGGATCAATTGCCTGGGCCGTTTCTTTTTTGAACCCGATCACCCGGTATACGAAAGAGGCAAGACATACAGCTTTAAGCTCATAAGTTTCACGGTCAGCTACTGCAACGGCGATATACTTGATTGCCGGGCCCGGGTAAGAGATGTCTTTGGCCGGGAATGGAACACACATGATATCAGGATCAGGCAGCCCCTGCCCGAAGACATTGCTTCTTTGTCCTGTCATGTTTATTCCCTTAAGAAAGCCAGGCTCTTTTTGCAAATTAATGACAAGAGGCTTTCGGTGATCACTCGCAGCGACATGGCCCCGGACTGAAATTTCCGTCTTGCTTCCTGAATGCCCCGGGATGTTCTCCCTTCCCGGACCTGAATGGTCTGGCAATCGTTAACACTTTTTAATAGTTGGTTTTGATAATTGCATCTGCTTTGCCAAAACATTTTGAGCGGACAGATGTTAATTAGACTGAATAAAACCAGATCTTATGTGGAAAAAAGGTTTTTTGCAGTCCTTGTTTATATTATTCACGGTGTTCGCCCTGTCCCAGGTGCCTTCGGTTGATTTCGACGGACTTGAGCCGAGGCTCTCTACCGGTTCGGATTCGGTTTACGTGGTCAATTTCTGGGCAACATGGTGTGTGCCATGCGTTAAGGAGCTTCCCGAGTTTGAAAGGATAAATGAGGAATATGCCGACCGGAAGGTGAACGTTCTGCTTGTCAGCCTCGACAATCCGAATCACATGGAATCGCGCGTCATTCCTTTTATTGAAAAGCATGGACTGAAATCGGAGATCATTCTGCTCAATGACCCGCGCAGTCATCACTGGATTCCCCGGGTCGATGAATCCTGGAGCGGCGCAATTCCGGCTACTATTGTTTTCACAAGAAATTCAAGGTCCTTTTATGAAAAAGTCTTTACCTGGGAAGAACTGGAGGACATCGTAATCTCAAAACTAAACCGGGTCTCGCTTAATTAAACGATCATCGCGATACTTTCTGAAGTGAAATCATGGGAATCAATCGTACATCGCCGCTTTCAGCATTAAGCTGATAAACCCGAAATTTACCTTGATAAGCCAGTTTCCAAAACAACCATAATACAAATTAAAAACACTCTTGTCATGAAAAAACTATCAATGCTTTTTGCACTGGCCCTTGCCGGCCTGTTGCAGCTCTCCGCCCAGGGCTATCAGGTCGGCGATAAGGCCACTGATTTCAGGTTACGAAATGTTGACGGGAACTATGTCAGCCTGAGTGATTATAGCGATGCCAAAGGATTTGTTGTAGTATTTACCTGCAATCACTGCCCATATGCCGTGGCATACGAGGACAGGCTGATCGAAATCGACAAAAAATACCGGCCGCAGGGATTTCCCGTCATCGCAATCAACCCTAACGACCCCGCCGCCGAGCCAAGAGATTCATACGAGCGGATGCAGGAAAGGGCAAGGGAAAAAGGTTTCACTTTCCCCTACCTGCTTGATGACGGACAGAAAGTCTATCCCGTTTACGGCGCCACCAGGACTCCTCATATTTTCCTTTTGAACCGTGAGGGCAACGATCTGGTTGTATCCTATATAGGCGCGATCGATGATAATTACCGCGATCCGTCGGCTGTTGAAGAAAGGTTTCTCGCAAATGCCATAAATGCTCTTCTGGAAGGACGCAAACCGGATCCCGACTTCACCCGCGCCATAGGCTGCACTATCAAGACGTCAGATTAAAGCGGCGTTCTGCAAAATACACCCTGTTCATATTATCCTGTCAGCCGGAGGCTGATGGGATTTACATGCCCGTAGGACCCCGGAAGTCTGTTGTTGCTGCCTCCTGATCGAATGTTGACTGCCGGCTCCCCGTGGCTTTTTATGATATAAATCCCAAAAAACCGTTTTATTTTAAAACGGTTTTTTTATATTTGTCCGGTCTGCCAGCAGGAATCTCATGCAGGCCTTTCCAATTATTTTTTTAATTTGTTCAATCTTTTGTTCGATCTGGAGACAAAGGCGGATTCACAGGGATCAAAACCCGGATTTTATCGGGTTTGCGGTGGTTTTTATAATTGACCGAAACAATTCCGGCCTTTTTCCGGTATAACTTCTTATGTATTTTCAGACGATGGCATATTTTATGAACAGTTTTTTTTCCTGGCGTTTTGTTCTAAAAATCATTATTATTTTCTCGCTTTATTTCTGGGATGTTGCAATGAGCTCATCGGTCAACACAGCACCGCGGGCCGTGCTCCGCTCAGAGCAGTTCGTCCCGGTTTCAGCCAGAATCACAAATGAGCTTTCCGATATTCCCGATTTCGAGGCTTTGGAATCATCAATCTCCTCAGTCTTGCGAAGGTATGATGTAAAGGGAGCTTCCATTGCCGTGGCAAAGGACGGAAAGCTGGTATTTGCCAAAGGGATGGGCTATGCTGATGCTGAGGCAGAGGAACCTGTCGAACCGAAACATTTGTTTCGTGTTGCAAGCATTTCCAAACTGATTACTGCCGCTGCCATAATGAAAATGCAGGAAACGGGCCTCCTGAACCTGGATGACGTGGTTTTTGGTACGGAAGGCATACTTAATGATTCAATTTACCTTGATTACCGCGACCCGAGAGTTACCCGGATTACCGTCAGAAACCTGCTCAACCACTCATCGGGATGGAGCCGCCGTTTCGGCGATCATATGTTCATGCCCCATATCATTGCAAGAGAGCTTCAGACCGATTTGCCTGTTCAGGCAACTGATATCATAAGGTTTGCCCTTAACAGGCGCCTTCATTTCAATCCCGGCTCGGGCTCAAGCTATTCTAATCTTGGCTATGCCATTCTGGGGGAGATAATCGAAAAAATATCGGGACGCTCTTACGAGGAATTCGTGCGTGAAACGATCCTGTATCCGCTTGATATTTATGAAATGCGTATCGGAGGCAATTTTGAAGCTTCCCGTTTTGAAAACGAAGTCAGGTACTATGAACAATCGAATGCCTCCGAGGTGCTGTCTTTTTATGATCCGCTGGCAAGAACTCCGCTGTCATACGGAGGCAATGATATTGAAACCCTGGGTGCTGCAGGCGGCTGGATAGCTTCCCCTGCGGAGATGCTCAAGCTGGTTACGGCGATTGACAATAAGTCGGATCATTATAAAATACTCTCGGATGACAGCATCAGGGAAATGACCACCAGCACCCCGGGCAATCAGCCTATCGGCTGGGCCGGCACAGACCGGTTTGACAACTGGTGGCGGACCGGGACCTTTGCCGGGACATTTGCAATTGTAAGGCGCCAGAACAACGGCATCACGTGGGCTGTCTTCTTTAATTCCAGTACTTTCAGGGGGACGACCCTTTCGTCCGAAATCAACCATCATATGAGAACCGCCCTGAACAAGGTGGAGCAATGGCCGGATCATGACCTGTTCCATCATTATGAAACCCTGCCCCGGCTTTACCCTGACTTAGCCGGATCAAAATAGCTTTCTTTTAAAGGGGGATGTTGCCGTGTTTCCTGGATGGTCCTGAAACACTTTTGTTCTGGGACATTTCAAGGGCAGAAATAAGCTTCTTCCTGGTTTCACGGGGATAAATTATCTCGTCAATATAACCGAGCTCAGCAGCTTTATAGGGATTTGCGAAAGTATCACGGTAGTCCTCGACGGCGCTGGCTTTTTCCTCGTCAGATATCTTGTGCCTGAAAATGATATTTACCGCTCCTTCCGGGCCCATAACAGCTATTTCTGCGGTCGGGTAGGCAAGATTTATGTCGCCGCCTATATGCTTGCTGGCCATTACATCATAAGCGCCCCCGTATGCCTTCCTGGTTATAAGGGTTATTTTCGGAACGGTGGCTTCCGAGAAAGCATAAAGCAGCTTGGCTCCGTGCTTGATGATTCCCCCGAATTCCTGGTTGGTGCCAGGCAGGAATCCGGGAACGTCGACCAGTGTTATCAGCGGTATATTGAATGCATCGCAGAACCGGACAAACCTGGCTGCTTTTACCGAGGAATTTATATCGAGCACGCCCGCAAGGAACGCGGGCTGATTGGCAACGATCCCGACAGTCTTTCCCGCAAGACGGCCGAAGCCCGTAATTATGTTCTTTGCATAATGGGGCATTATCTCAAAAAAATTGTGATCGTCGACGACTGATTCTATGATGGTCATCATATCGTAAGGCTTGTTGGGATCGGCCGGAACCAGGTTCTGGAGGCTTTCGTCCTCCCGGTTTATATCGTCGGTTACAGGTTTTTGAGGCGGGTCTTCCATATTATTCGACGGGAGAAAGCCCGTTAGTTCCCTGATCATCATCAGTGTCTGCTCCTCATCATCTCCAATGAGATGGGCCACCCCGCTTTTTGAATTATGGGTCATGGCCCCGCCGAGCTCTTCCTTGGTAACGGTTTCATGGGTCACTGCCTTGATTACGTCGGGACCGGTAACGAACATATAGCTGCTTTCCTTCGTCATGATTATGAAGTCGGTCAGTGCAGGGGAGTAGACCGCTCCGCCGGCACAGGGTCCGAGGACAGCAGATATCTGGGGAATTACACCCGATGCTTTCACATTACGGTGAAATATGTCGGCATAACCGGCAAGGCTCTGCACCCCTTCCTGTATCCTTGCGCCGCCGGAATCGTTCAGACCAATAACGGGAGCTCCCATTCTCATGGCCATATCCATTACCTTTGTTATCTTTTCTGCGTTGGCGCTGCTCAAGGTTCCGCCGAAAACAGTAAAGTCCTGCGCAAAGACAAAAACAAGCCTTCCGTCTATCTTTCCGTAGCCCGATACGACGCCATCACCGGCTATCTTGTTCTTCTCCATCCCGAAATCGTTGCAGCGATGCTTGACCATTTTATCTTTTTCCACGAAAGTGCCCTTGTCGAGCAACAATTCGACTCTTTCACGGGCGGTAAGCTTTCCGGCAGAGTGCTGTTTGTCAATTCTTTCCTGTCCTCCGCCCAGACGGGCTTCCCGGTTTCTTTTTTCAAGCTCCCGGAACTTTTCTTCTAAAGTCAGCATATAAATTTCAGATTTTTATATAAAAATATTATTCAAGAATAATAAGGGGCAGGTTTGCCTCGACTATATCACCTTCGCTTACCATGACTTCTTTTACCAGGCCGCTTTTGCCGGATTTATATTCGCTCTCCATTTTCATTGCAGAAACGGTGATGACAACCTGTCCCGCCGTGACCCTGTCTCCTTCACTGACCAGGATCTTCACGATCTTGCCGGGCATAGGACAGGAGATTATATTAATATCGTCCTCACCGGCAGCTTTCAGGCGATTCAGCATATAGCGCGTCTCGGCGTCGATTACCTGCACATCGAATGTGTGGCCGGCATTTTTCACAGAATAAGAATTTCGCTTTGTGGAGCGGGACACTTCGATATCGAAGGTCCTGTTTCCCATGAGAACCGAAAAGATATTTTTCTCGACCTTTGCAATATCGACTGAATATTCCTTTTCTCCAAGAAGTATTTTCAAATGGTTGCCGGATCTTTCAAGGATCTTGATTGATTCTGTCCGGTCTCCTATCTTTACCTGTAATACTGATGACATAGAATGATTTATTTTTGCGTGCCTGGTATTTTACTGCCTGAAAAATTTCATGTTGCCTTTTCGCTTCTGCATTTTCCAGCTTGATAAATTCATATGAGAAACTCCGTTTTTAGGCAAGCCTGAGTTTTCCAGGTGCTCGATCAATGCTGCTATCATAGCCAGGTCTTCGGTCTCGCGGTCGGCATCGGGCCGGTCGAACAGCAATTCATGATGTGATTCAATAAAGTGGGTATCATATTTCCCTTTGACGAACGCCGGGATTTTCATTATTTTTCCAAGAAAATCAATCGAGGTCTTGATACCCATCACATAGTACTCCTTTAATGAGCGATGCATCCGGTTAATGGCCTCATTCCTGGTCTTGCCCCAGGTTACCAGCTTTGAGATCATCGGATCGTAATAGAGCGGTATTTCATATCCGGCGTAAACATATCCGTCAACCCTTACCCCGAATCCCATTGGCTCGGCAATTTTCCTGATCAGGCCGGGACTGGGCATGAAATTATTGTCCGGATCTTCCGCATATATCCTGCATTCTATGGCATGCCCGTCCTGGGATATGTCTGACTGTGCGTATGACAGTTTTTCCCCTGAAGCGATCATTATCTGTTCCTTTACCAGATCCACACCCGTAACAAGCTCGGTTATAGGGTGCTCCACCTGCAGTCTTGTATTCATTTCCAGGAAGTAATAATTGAGCTTGTCATCCACAAGGAATTCAACCGTCCCGGCACCTTCGTAATTGACCGAACGAGCGGCTGCGATGGCTTTTTCTCCCATTTCCCTTCTCAGCTCCTCGGTCATGATGGGGGAGGGGGTCTCCTCGACTATTTTCTGGTGGCGACGCTGAATCGAGCACTCACGCTCACATAAATGGATAATGTTTCCATGCTTGTCGGCCAGTATCTGAAATTCGATGTGATGGGGAGATGATATGTATTTCTCAATATAGACCGAATCATCTCCGAATGCAGCTTTTGCTTCCGATCTGGCAGAGTTTATGGAACTGAGCGCATCAGACTCATTGAGAACCAGTCTCATTCCCTTGCCGCCGCCGCCGGCAGAGGCTTTGATCATCACCGGGCAGCCAATGCTTTTAATTGCCTCCAGGGCCGCACCTGTATCTGTTATTTTTTCCTTTGTGCCCGGAACCACGGGGACGCCGGCAGCCGTCATAATGCTTCTTGCAGAGATCTTGTCGCCCATTTTAAGGATGCTTTCAGCAGGGGGGCCTATGAAGATCAGCCCTTCCTTTCTGACCAGGCGGGCGAAACCGGCATTTTCCGATAAAAACCCGTATCCCGGGTGTATCGCATCGGATCCGGTAATCCTGGCAGCGTGTATGATTTTTTCCATTACCAGGTAGCTTTCTGTCGAGGGAGAGCTGCCGATATGCACAGCCTCATCGGCATACCTTACATGCAGTGATTTTCTGTCGGCATCGGAAAACACGGCAACGGTTGCAATCCCCATTTCCCTGCAGGAACGCATTATCCTTACGGCTATTTCGCCCCGGTTTGCAATCAGCACTTTCTTTATCATTGTCAAAGGTGTATGTTTTAAAACATGCAAACTTATAAAAAAAAACAAATATTACCAGACCGTTTCCCGATTCGGGACGAAAACAGGGCAGGAGCTGTTTTTTTTATATTAGTAATACTTTCCTATATTTATCGCGCCGGTCAGGCGCTGATATCTGCATAAATGGAACTGATCTTTGCCCACCAGGTTGGTTTTGACCAGCTGAAAGACAAAAATTTCAATTATTTCATAGCTGCTTCGGGTTATGAGGACAGATGTACCTATCTCATTGACAACGTGTATATAAATACTTCACACAAAATTGCACTTGCCTTTGATGATAAGAAGGACTTCCTTTTCAGGGAAAAAAACGACCGGCGGTTCAGGGATGAAGGCTTCGCTTTCATTGAAGAATCGGCCGGCAGCAATAAGAGGGTCTTCAGCCTCCTTGAAGAGATCTGCAGCAAACAGCAGGAGTCGATCAGCATGCTTATAGATTATTCCTGTATGAGCAAGGTATGGTATTCGGGCATGCTTCAGTACCTGATTTCAAATGAATCCGATATTGAAAATCTGGAGGTTTATTTTTCATATAGCTCCGCCAAATTCTCCGAGCCGCTTGAGCCCCGGGTCAAGCCTGTTTTTTCGTCTCCTGCAAGCCTGATGAGATCCAATATAGTCTCTTCAAAGCCCCTGGCACTGATATTCGGGCTTGGCTATGAAAAATATCTCACCCAGAGCATTATGGATAAACTGGAATACAACATCATGTATGCCTTTTATTCCGATCCTGCTTTCGACAGCCGTTATGTTGACAGCGTCATAAAAAACAACAGGAAAATTTTACAACGTCTTCCCCCTGAACATATTATTAAATATCCGATTGAGGATTTCCGGGAGACCGACTCCCTGCTCACCAGCCTGACAATGAAGCTCCGGCTTGATTTTCGCGTTTCGATACTGCCAGCTGGCCCCAAGCCTTTTACCCTTTCATCATTGCTCCTTGCTGCCAGGTATCCCGATATAGAAGTCTGGAGCATCGATTCGGGACATTCTTCTTCGGCATACAACCGCAACCCCGCAGGTGAGCCGATGGTATGCAAGGTTCTGTTCAGCAATGATGAAGACAGTTTTCTGTAACCGGCGCTTAAAAGCGAAGAAAGTCCGCCGCTTCCTGCATAATAAAAATGCGGCAAATGCGCAAAACGAATACAATGCCTGCAGGGTTGATCCCGGACTGAAGCTTTGACGTGCAGGAAAGGATCCGTATCCGGCTATTCGAATTCAATGAAATTGAAACGAAGCTTGAGTATTGATTCGTAATACTGGCCCCGCTCAAGCAGGTCATCATCGCCGTCTTCAAAATACCAGTTCACGATAAGTGTGTTTTCTTCGCTGTTTTCCCGGAGCAGCCTCAGGATCTCGAGGATATACCTGGTTGATCCGCTGTTGAAATATTCCAGTTCGATATCGAAAATAATCTTATCCTGCCTGATGGTTAAATACAATTTGATCCATTCGACTATGGGATCAAAAAATTTCGAAGGATTTTCATGTATGGATCTTCCCCTGATTGTAAATTTCCCGGTGGGGTCGAGACTGACAAATGGTGTTCTGTTTGTTCCTTCGATATAGATCGGATCCATTGGCAGACCTTAAGCAAGTTTAAGCTAAAATAATAAAAATCAATGTTAAACAATAATCCGGGGAATGTTTATCCGGGGATATGATTTCAGGCGACTGGAACGAACAAGGCTTGCGAAGTGCAGTGATCAAAGGTCAATATCCTCCAGATCATCGGGATCGTCGGTCAAAGGTTCATCGCCGGAATCGATTTCAATGTCGTCATCCGTCTCTTTTTCGTCATTGTCGATGATTGAATCGACTTTCACATTTACTTTGACGAGGTAGCTTGCATTCTCAGTGTCAACTGTGATGGCATAAAAAAAATCGTTGTTTCCCTTCGGGACCTTGATGACATAGTCGTTATACCCGTGCGGATATTTTTTACGGATTGCTTCCGGCACTCCCTCGGGGAGGCTGTCGATGTTGACTATGAGTCGTTTTTTTTCCATGTCGAATGCAGAAATGCTTTATATTGAACGGAATGATCAAAATTGGTATAATTGTGAATCCCTGTTATAAAAGTAAATCCAATTATTTAATTAAATAAGCAAATAGGGAAAAAAATTTCTCAATAAACTTACAGTCGGGATAATTTATTATTGATTCTGAAAATAAAATGTTATCGTGCCGTTCTGAACCGGCGGAGCACCGGAATTTTGATCGAATCTGCTTCCAAGGGCTGCTTCCAGCGCCATCTCAAAAACGCATCTTTCACTGAAGCTGCCGGCTTTCTGCTGTATGTCTGCCCTGATAACCTGACCCTGCCGGTTGACCGAGATGCTTACTTCAGCAATCCCACCGTCAGGACATTTGTAGACAGGCACGGGAATTCTAAGGTGATTGCGTCCGGGCAGGTCGTAGGTAATTGTAGTGGGACCGGTATAGGGTTCATTATCGCCATCTTCCCGGTTCCTGATAACCTCGGCGGGTTCAATTTTAATTTCGGGCTGATCCAGTTCGGGCATAACTCCGTTGGCCGCATTGTTGAGGATCTCTTCCATCCGTCTTTCAAGCTCGGTCATCTGTTCGGCCGACATATCCCTGAACTGCTCGGCAACGGGCCTTTCCTCTGCAATATTTACGGCAAGGTTCCTCAGTACCTGCCTGTTGCCTGGATCTTCCATAGCCGACCTTTCCATCAGGGATTCTGTCAATTCCCGGAACTCCTCTTCGCTTATATCATGCTGGAACTCAATAAGAATGCTTTCTTCATAACGGAATTCATTTGTTGAAAGCCTGGTTGCCATTATAACCACGATAATGACGAGGTGAAAGATCACCGTACCCAGAATGCCGTTAATATTTTTCCTGATAAAGCCTGACATGATATTTTTATAATTCCAGAAAAACTTCCTGCAAAGATAGAA
>SKQJ01000041.1 GCA_007119075.1 Bacteroidales bacterium
ACGAGATACCCCGGCACCCTTACCAGCCGGGGTATTTTAGCTGCTGGCAATGCTCCTCGTCTTATTGTGAACCGATGCCGGCCAGCAATGAGCGGATATCCTCTGCCAGGGCTTCTGCCCGCTGGTAGCGAGCGGCCGGATCCGGGGACAGCGTACCTGCAAAAATGCTGGCCATTTCTTCCATTACCTTCCGGGGAAAATTATCCGCTCCGGGAAAATATTCCTGTAAGGCAGCAGGATCAAAACAAGTTCGGGGCAGATCGCCGGTTATCAATTTATGGATTACCATCCCGATCTGATATATGTCGGAGGAAAATGAAGGAGCCGCTCCTGCAAGCCGTTCAGGTGCGGCATAGCTGAAAGTTCCCGAAAAGCCGGTTCCTGGCCGGGAACGGTTGCCGGGATCATTTAAAATGGCCGCCACGCCAAAATCGATGACCTTAACCTTCCCTGTTCGATCGACCAGGATGTTGGATGGCTTGATATCCTGGTGAATGATCTGCTTTCCATGAGAATACTGTATTGCATCACAAACCTGCACTACAAGCCTCAGCCGGTCGCCTGTCCCCAGCCCATGCAAATCACAGAAGCGGTCGACTGCCACACCATCAATATACTCCATGGCAATGTACAGGAGGCCCTCACGGGTTATTCCGTAGTCGTGCAGTTCTGCAATATTGGGGTGGCTGACTTTCGACAGGATATTCTGCTCTTTCCGGAAAGACGTCCAGGGATTGCCTGCATGGCAGGACATAACTTTTATTGCGGCCCGGGGGAGCTTTCCGGCCGCAGCCAGGCAAGCCATGTTCCCGGGCACCCGTCCCGTATCACCGGAATGCTGTTCATTCGCCTTCAGGGGAGCAGAGCTATTGGCAAAGGTCCGGACCGCGCGCTCTGCCAGGTATACTACCGCCATTCCGCCACGGCTGATGAGCCTCTTTACGATGAATTTGCCGATCCTGTCGCCGTCATGATATAAATGCTGGTGGCGGGGCGATAATTCGGCTTCGATCCTGTTGCTCAGGGAATCAAAGAAAGTACCGGCCTTTTCCCGGTTTGAAAGAAGCTTTTTCACTTCAGCCAGAATACTTTCATCTGTTTCTCCCCGGCGATTCAATATTTTGTTCCACTGTTCAGGCGGATAGTCACTGCAATCATCAAACAGCAGGGAAACCTTTTTCCAGTCAGCCGGAGACATATCGGAGATTTTCCCGGATTCAGCCATAGTTCATGTAAGTATACAACCATGTCCTTGCAATATTCCAGGAGCGTTTCACCGTTGCTGGACTTATATCCAGGGCGGAGGCTGTTTCTTCGATTGACATTCCTCCGAAAAACCTGCATTCGACAACTTTGGCATGCCTGTCATTGCGGATCTCGAGTTTTTCCAGTGCCTCGTTGATTACCAGCAATTCTTCCGACGTCTGTTCGCTCAACTGGATGTCGTTATGAGCATCATCGATCGGCAGGGTTTTTTCATTCCCGCCGTTGCGCAGGGCTCTCTTCCGGAGCGAGGCATTTACAAGGATCTGCCGCATAGCCTTCGAGGCCACGAAATAAAAATGGGACCTGTTCCTGAAATTCCCTGATCCGGCACGAAGAAGCTTTATATAGGTCTCATGAACTATTGCAGTCGTGTTGAGCGTGTCCAGATTGTAAAACCTGAACCTGAGGCTGTGAGCTCTTCTGCAGAGCTCTTTATAAACAATGGGGAGAAGCCGGTCGAGAGCATTTTTGTTTCCCCTGCGAAATTCTTCAAGATAAACGGTAATGTCCTTTTCGGTCAATGCAGTGTTATCGGTCATATTAAAGCCGGGTTAGCAGATTAATGATTCTACTATAGGAATACAATTGCGGCGGGAAATTGTTGAGACTAAACTGTCTGAATCGAACACCTGTTCTTTTTCAAAGAGAATGAACATTAACGGACTGAAAAATGTTTGTTCAGGTAATGGACCATATACCTGGAAGCGATCCCGGTTGTGGTATATGGTATAAAGAAGCTTAAAAATCCAAAGCAAATAGGTATGCATGTAATGATTTTTCTGGGACTGATCGTACCTTTGTACTCAGGAGTATTAACCAATGATCCCGGTAATATGAATAACAATATTGATAACACTGATAATAAAAACTACGAAAAGATCACTCTCGGTGCCGGATGTTTCTGGTGTGTCGAAGCAATCTTCGAAAGGCTTGAAGGGGTGAAGGAAGTTGTTTCCGGCTATTCGGGAGGGAAAATAGCCAATCCCACCTACCGGGAGGTTACTTCCGGCAGAACGGGTCATGCCGAAGTGATCCAGGTGACATACGATCCTGAAGCTATACCTCTGGAAAAACTGCTGGAGATATTTTTCCTGACTCATGACCCTACAACCCTGAACAGGCAGGGTGCCGACGTAGGAACCCAGTACAGGTCTGCCATATTCTACCATACTGAACAGCAGAAAAAAATTGCCGCAGAAGTTAAGGAAAGTCTTGAAAAAGAGAAAATATGGCCTGATCCGGTCGTTACCGAAATAACCCCTTTCACCGCCTTCTACATGGCAGAGGATTATCACCAGGAATATTTCAGGAATAATCCGGAACAGGCTTACTGCCGGATGGTTATCACCCCAAAAATTGAAAAATTTAAAAAAGTCTTCGAGGAATACCTGAGATGAACCGCATTTTCGATGGGAGAACCGTTATGCCAGGCCGGAAGGAAATGACAGATGATTCTGATAAGAGCAGCTGCATTGCCAAATAGTTCAAAGGAGCTGACAACTAAGCTATTTCCCTGAACCTGTTCCGGCAAGGTATTCCATTATTGAAACCGCTGCCCGCCTTCCCGACATGATCGCCGAAACAACCAGGCTGGCCCCGAGTATGGTGTCGCCGGTGGCAAACACCTTGTCGCGGGTGGTCTGGTGAGTTTTGTTCACCCGCACATTTCCCCGTTCGGAATACTCCAGTCCAAGGGAATCAAGCAAGCCTTCGTGGACGGGATGAACAAAACCCATGGCAAGCAATACCAGTCCGGCGTCTATTTGCCTGACGGAGTCCTTGTTTTCCTGCATGAGCAT
>SKQJ01000040.1 GCA_007119075.1 Bacteroidales bacterium
AATTCGGCAAAGGCACAGCTGGCAAATTCAAGGGCCCGCCTTGTTCAGGCAGAAGCCCAGTTTGAGCAGGCCGGGAAAAATTATGAGCGAAGCCAGAGGCTTTTTGAACAACAGACCATATCCGAATCGGAATACGAACAAGCCCGTTCCCAGTACAGGGTGGCCCGTGCAGATGTAGAGGCAGCCAGTCAGACGGTACAGAGCGCCGAATTTTCGGTTAAATCGGCCGTAGCCTCTCTTGAGGAGTCAGAAGAGAATCTGCGCCGCACAACCATTTACTCTCCCATGAGCGGCACCGTTTCACGGCTGAACGTAGAACAGGGGGAAAGGGTCGTCGGAACGGCCCAGATGGCCGGGACCGAAATGATGAGAGTTGCAAACCTGAGCCGCATGGAAGTAATGGTGGAGGTCAACGAGAACGATATTGTGAGGGTAAGCATGCATGACACCGCAATTATCGAGGTGGACGCGTATCTCGGACAGGAGTTCAGGGGGGTGGTGACAGAAATCGCAAATTCGGCCAACGTGACAAACATAGGAGCCGACCAGATAACGAATTTCGATGTCAAGATAATGATCCTTCCCGATAGCTACATGCACCTGATGCCGGAGGCTCCCGGCGGACGGTTTCCCTTTTTGCCTGGCATGTCGGCCACAGTGGATATACGCACGAATACCAAATCGGACATTGTCGCCGTTCCGATCCAGTCGGTCACAACCCGGCCCGATTCCCTGCTGCTTGCACATGAGGTCATTTCCGGAGGGGATGAAACACAGGCTGTGATGACCGGGAATACCCAGCAAGGCAGCGGAAGAGGGATCAGTGAGGTGGTATTCGTCATCACCCCCGATAATACGGTTGAACTGAGGAAAGTGCAGACAGGGATTCAGGACAATAATTATATAGAGATTGTCGGCGGACTTGAAGAGGGAGAAAGGGTAGTGGCGGCGCCCTACAGCGCCATCATCCGGACCCTCAGGCCCGGCTCCAGGGTGAACGTCGTCGACCGGCAAAGGCTCTTCAATTAAAAGAGGCAGGGCAGCAGGCATGGATGATTATATATTAAATATCGAAACCTCAACCGGCGTATGCTCTGTCAGCATTTCCTCCGGAAGGGAAATCATTGCCGGCAGGGAAAGCAGCGCAGACAGGTCTCATGCTGCCATGCTTACGGTTTTTATCCGTGAGGCAATGCAGGAGGCGGGCCTGGAATTCAGCAACCTCTCTGCCGTGGCGGCAAGCAGGGGACCCGGCTCCTATACCGGTCTGCGGATCGGCATTTCGGCGGCAAAGGGAATTTGCTATGCGGCAGATCTCCCGCTGATCGCCGTAAACACGCTTGAGATCATGAGCCTTATGGTGATTGGCGATCCCGGCATAGAAACCGGACGGCACAGCCTTCTCTGCCCTATGATCGATGCACGGCGCATGGAAGTGTATATGGCCCTGTTCGATCACAATCGGAACCAGAAAGGCGATATCGTAGCCGAAATTGTCGATAAAGACACTTTCATGGATATACCGCAGGAGAATGAGATCCTGTTTTTCGGCAACGGCGCAGGGAAATGCAGGGACAGCATCAGGCATAAAAATGCCCGGTTCATTCCCGGCATTTATCCTTCGGCAAAACTGATGGCACAGCCTGCCGCGGAGGCCCTGAAAGAAGGGCGTTTCGAAGATACGGCCTATTTCACGCCGTTTTACCTGAAAGATTTTCTGGCAACCACTTCAAAAAAGAAAATTTATTAGGAAGCGCCTCCTTCCAGTTGGTGGCCACCGGGCTGGTATTGCCCCGGGACAGGCCAAAAATCCAGCGGGAATGGGCGACCGCTTATTCCGGGCATGTTTTTTGATACTGTCCGGGAAACAATATTGGGGTCGGCACCGTTGAAATACTGATAATTTGTCTTTATGAAGCTAAGGATCGTACTTATAGGTTTTGGTTTTATCCTCCTGTTATCCGGGGGCCGGGGCGGATCGCCCCGCAGGGCGCCCGTGTACAGTCCCAATGAGGTGCTCAAATACCAGATGTACTATGGCATCATAAATGCAGGAGAGATCCTGATGACGCTCGAACCTGCAAATTATAACGGGCGTCCTGTGCTGCATGCGACCGCTACAGGATATACCACCGGACTGGCCGACCGGCTCTTCAGGATATCCAACATCTACGAAAGCTATATGGACCCGGAAACCGGTCTGCCGGTCAAGGCCATACGAAACATAAGCGAGGGGAATTACAGGTTTTACAACGAGGTGCTTTATGACCGCGACAGCAACGTAGTGATAAGCCAGCTATCGGGAGTTCATGAAGTCCCCCCGGGGATCATGGATATGGTATCGGTAATCTACAAGCTCCGCGACACCATCAACTTCACCACTTTGCGCTCCGGCGACGTACTGGAAATGGACACATATTTCAGCGATAAGATCTATCCTGTCAAGATCAGGTACAGGGGCACCGAAACCATCCGCACCCGTAAAGGCAGGTTCCATGCCCTGAAATTTTCCCCGGTATCGGAGCCGGGCCGCGTATTCAAGTCGGAAGACGACATAACGGTATGGCTTTCCAACGACAGGAACTTTGTGCCGCTGAGGATCAGTCTCAACATGCTGGTGGGCTCGGTAAGGGCGGATCTTATCGAGACAAACGGGCTGAAGTTCGACCTGATCGAGGCGCGGTAAAGGCGCAGCTCGTGACACAGATCAACAAATCCTGATATATCCGGCCGGGACGCGGCGATGGCAGGTGGCAGGGCAAGCAATTCCCGCGCCGGATGCCGTTGCGACAATTTTTTTGATTAAATTTGCATCCACAGTTAATTATAAGCTTAAACCCTTATTATCAGTATGGCCACTACAAGCGATTTTAAAAACGGTTTATGTATTGAATTCAATAATGATCTGTTTACAATAGTCAATTTTCAGCACGTAAAACCGGGCAAAGGCCCTGCCTTTGTGAGAACCAGGCTAAAGAGCCTTACCACCGGGAAAATCATCGACAACACCTTTAATTCAGGAGTGAAAATCAATATCGCGAGGGTGGAAAGAAGACC
>SKQJ01000131.1 GCA_007119075.1 Bacteroidales bacterium
CCAAATCGTTCAGTTCCGGACATCCGATGTGCGGATCCGGACGTTTTCATTATTGCTTCATATTTGTTTTTCAAAACCATTCCTCTTATTGGTCAGGTAATTAAGGGATTTGGTATATATGTTGGAAACAATTTTGGGTATAAAAACCTTGTATGTTCAAAAATTATCTGCGGTACATAACCAGAAGCTTTCTTCGCAACAGGCAAAGCACAATCATCAATATAGCCGGCCTTTCGGTCGGTTTATGCAGCGCCATTATCATTGCGCTTTACGCAATTGAACAGTACCGGTATGACAGGTTTCATGAGAACGGAGAACACATATACCGGTTCAATACCCGTTACGGTCCGCTCAATGAGGCTGTTCCGGTAGGCCCTTATCTGCTTGATCAGCATCTTAGCGATGAAATTCCGGAGATACTCTCCAGTATCCGCATCAGGCCGGAAAGGGGGGACGATTTCTGGTTCCGGTACGAGGACAACCATTTTGTTGACGAGAGCTTTTTCCTGTCTGATTCCAATTTTTTCACATTTTTTTCATTCCCGCTTCTTCAGGGCGATCCGGGGGTGGTCCTGAATGAACCAAACTCCCTGGTTATAAGCGAGACAGCCGCTGAAAAGATCTTCGGCAGCAATGACCCCCTGGGTGAAACCATATACGTACAGGGCATGTATCCGGTCACTGTGACCGGGGTCATGGAGGACTTTCCCTCCCACAGCCATTTTTCTGCCTCCTTCATAGCCAACAGCTCGGTTGCACGCAATTATTCTCCTTTTCTGTTTGAGAACTGGGGGACATTCGGGTTCTATTACTATTTCCATTTGGCAGACAATGTGATTGAATCGGAAGTGGCCCGCAAGATAAACGATGCTCTTTCACAGGCAGCTCCCGACCTGGCCGGAATTGTTACCTTCGATCTTCAGCATCTCCATGATATCCGCCTTCATTCCCGGCGTATAGCATGGGACATTGATACCCAGGGAAACATAACCCTGCTTAAAGGCCTCGTAGCCGTTGCCATGATCATCATTTTTCTTGCTTCGGTTAATTATATAAATCTGTACACCGTTCAGGCCACCTCCCGAAAAAAAGAGATAGGAGTGAGAAAGGTAATGGGCGCCGGACAGGCGCATATTTTCCTGTACACCATTATGGAATCGGCAGTATATATTATTATCTCATTTGTTCTTGCGCTTGGCATGGCCGAGATACTTCTGCCTTATGTCGGCAGACTTACCGGGAATACACTCTCTCCGGCGATTTTGTTCGTTTATCCCAACTGGTTATGGCTTTCAGGAATTTTATTGACGCTGTCTTTTCTCTCCGGATTTTATCCCGCCTATATTGCCGGAAGGTTCCGGCCCTCGGATATTTTGAGAAGCCGCCGAGGCTCTGTTTCCACCGCAAGGAGTTTCCCTGAAAGTACTTTCAGGATCAGGTTCGGGCTAAGGCAGATACTGACCATTTTTCAATTTGCCTGCGCAATAGCACTGATAATTCTCAGTTTATCGGTAAACCGGCAGATAAGGTTTATGCTGGAAGTGGACCATGGCTACAGGGACGATGGACTGTTTGTGATCTTCAACCCCAAGGGTGAGGCGCAGGAGAGCCGGTTTTTCAGCTTGAAAAATTCACTGGAATCATACCCTGAAATCGAGGTTGTAACTACCGGAATGAATGTTCCTTCCGAAAGGCTTAATAATTTCACCCATATACGGTTCCCCGGCGATGAAAATGAGCTGCAGACGGGACATATAGTTGTTCACGAGGATTATTTTTCTGCAATTGGAAGCACCCTGGTGGCAGGAAGGATGTTTGAAACGGGATATGCAGGCGACTATACCGCTAATGTGGTCGTTAACCGTACGGCCTCTCGTGCCCTCGGCATGACTCCGGAGGAAATAATTGGCGTGCACCTGACAGCCCCCATATTCCCGGAGAGCGTAGAGGTAATTGGCGTAATTGAGGATATCCACTTCTTTTCGCTGCATGATCTGGTTTCGCCGATGATCTTCACCTGCAATGCCGAGTGGAACAGCTATGAGAAAATCCTTGTTTCATCCGGTGTGGGAAGCCTGCGTCAGGCACTGGAAACAACCAGGCGAGTCTGGGAGCAGGAACATGGCGATTATCCCCTGAATTTTGCAGTGCTGGAGGAGAGACGCCAGCAGCAGTACAGCAAGGAAGTTCACACCCAAACGCTTACCGGCATATTCACAGGCCTTGCGATCATAATTTCGCTTATGGGCCTTTATGCCCTGGCCTCTTTTGTTTTAACCTCAAGGGCCAGAGAAATTGCCCTGAGAAAAGTCCTGGGAGCCAACCCCCTGGTCATTTTGAAAATGATTGTGACGGAGTTCAGTTTTCTTGTCATTGCAGGCGCCCTGTTTGCCTGGCCCGTGGTATGGCTGGCCTATAACCGCTGGCTTGAGAATTTTGCATACCAGCAGGATATAAATTATTTCATATTCATTGCAGCTCCGTTAATTGCAATGACCGCGGCATGGATAACAATTTCCTATCATACCCTCCGGGCCGCTACCGACAATCCTGCCCGTGCCCTTAAGCACGAATAGCGGGCAGCTTTGCCGGGATCGGGGCTTTTCAATGGAAAAACGGTTAATGCACATGTTCATGGACCGCCGGTGGCTCCCTCTCTTCAGCACTTACCACCCCTTCCCTGAGCACTTCGGTTACCTCGCCGCAGCGGAGCATCATTGATCCGAAATAGGGATTCATTATTTCCTCAAACTCGCTGAGCCAGTATGCTCCCCTGTCATCATCCACCATGGGGCAGAAGGCTACATACCAGGTATCATCTATTGCGCCAAGGGTACGTGCAGTCTCTATAAAGGCTTCCGAGAGAGGCTCGAAATGGATGCGGATATTTGAAAGATCATCATGAGCGGTGAGTTCCTGAAGGCTCTCATTGATTGCCGCATACTGCTCCATCCAGAATACATGATGCTCTCCTTCAAGGGAATGTTCGCCGGTTTCCCCGAGCTGTTCCCTGAGCCTCCGGCCGTGCTCGAGCGCCTCC
>SKQJ01000434.1 GCA_007119075.1 Bacteroidales bacterium
GAGGTCAGGGATGCCGAAGACTTTTTATTCAGGGATGTTGTTACGCTGACCGGACCCGATCCTGTCGAAGCTGTTGCTGCGATTACCCCGGCCACTTGCCGGCGATTCAGTCCCGATGGCATTGCCGTTCCCGACGGAGCTGTGGCACTGGCCGTATCCGGCGGAACGGGAGGCTATTCATATGAATGGTCGAACGGTGCCGGTACCAGGGATATCGAGCGACTTGAGGCTGGAGAATATATTGTGACAATTACCGACGATAGCGGCTGCCAGTCCGTCGCAGAGATCATGGTCGGCTATGAAAATGCCGTTGAGGTTTCATTTGCCATGGAAGAGCTTACAATTTGTCAGGGAACAGCTGTTCAGCTGGAGGCAGTGGTCATGCCGGCCGGGGTACCTGTAACGTATGCCTGGGCCTCGTCAGACGGATCAGTGGTCCAGCCGGTCGCCTCGCCTTTGGTTGCCCCACAGGCAAGAACGGTTTACCAGGTAGGGGCAACTGATGAAAATTTCTGTTACGACATGGCCGAAATCATTGTCGGTCAACACCCGGCACAGGGAATCTCGATCGGCAACGATACGGTGATCCTGCAGGGTGCCTCCATTGAGCTTGAAGCCAGCGGCGGTGATTTCATAAGCTATGAATGGACCCCGTCCACGGGTCTCTCGAACGTCAGCGGACCGGTTACCAGGGCAATGCCTGTTAATGATATTGAATATTATGTCTACGGGGTGACAGCCGACGGCTGCGAGGAATATGCCTCGATCGCCATCAGGGTGATGATCCCGGTCAACCCGGTATCCGGCTTTACCCCGAACCATGACGGGATAAATGACCTTTTTGACATTACCTATGCCGCCGATTATCCCGACATAGTTGTGGAGGTCTTTAACCGTGCAGGGCAAAGGGTGTTCTATTCAAAAGGCTACGGCGACGAACAGCGGTGGGACGGCACCTATAACAACAGCGGAAGAGATTTGCCGCTGGGAACCTATTATTATATCATTACCCTTAATGATGCCTTTGGAACAAGGCCGGTGACGGGACCGGTAACAATACTTAGATAGCTATGAGAAAACATTCAGCATATTTATTACTGATCCTTTTTTCCCTTTTCGGGGGAAACCGGAACGCCCTGGCGCAGCAGCTTCCCCTGTATACCCAGTTCATGTTCAATTCATATGTTTTCAACCCGGCGGTGGCCGGCACCAATAACCATTACCAGCTAAGGCTTAACAGCAGGTTCCAGTGGGTGGGCATGGACGATTCGCCCCAGACCAACAGTCTGAGCTACTACGGACCCCATCCCCGCAAGGACATGGGTTTCGGAGGCTACATCTATACCGATGCCACCGGCCCTATAAGCCGCAACGGACTTTATGGTTCATATGCATATAATCTTAAGGTCAATTCAGAAATGCGGTTTTCGATGGGACTCTCGGCCGGCATGATACAGAACCGGGTGGACGGGACCAGGATTAGCTTTCTTGATCCTTCCGACCCGATTGCCAACAATAATACCGTGGCATCCGATTTTTCGCCCGATGCCTCGGTGGGGCTGTATCTTTATTCGACCGACTATCACGTGGGTTTTGCCGCCCACCAGCTTTTCGGGAATACTCTTAACCTTTTCGATGAGAATACCGGATTGAACAAGCTCAAGACTCACTTTTACCTTACCGGGGCATACAGATATCATCTGAATTTTGATTATTCAATCGAACCTGCGGTTATTATAAGAGGATCACTGCCCGCCCCGCCGCAGGTGGATTTAAGCCTTAAAGCCTATTACCAGAATTTCTTATGGCTTGGTCTTTCATTGCGCTCCCAGGATGCCTTGTCAATTTTATTGGGTTACACACACGAAAACCGCTTCCATTTTGGTTATTCATATGACATGAGCTTTTCATCAATTCGTCATTACAATTACGGTTCACATGAAATTTTTCTGGGCATGCGTTTTCATCCGGTTAAAAGATAATTATTCAGCCCTGCTGTTATCAACAGCAGCCATTATTGTTGTATCGCTTGCCGCCGCCTGTACTTCACACCCCCAGGGCCCTCCCCCGAAAGGGGTATTAAAGGAAAACCGCCTGGTAGACCTGCTGGTTGACATGCATTATTTCGAAAGCGTATATTCAATTACCGGCCACATATCGGGGTTCAGGCCCGACCGGGGCCCTGATTCGCTTGATTTTTACCAGCCTGTGCTTGACATGCACGGAATCGGCAGGGAAGAATTCGTTGAAACAATGAGGTACTACTCGTTTAACCCTCCCCAGTTCGAGGCTTTGTATAACTATGTGATAGACGAGATCAACAGGCGCCATACGATGGCACAGATGGCGCGTTCTGACGCGCCGGAGCCTATTGAAGAGTATGCTGCCCTGCCTGCTCAGCAGGAGAATTTGTGGACGCTTGCGGAGGACTGGGTTTTTCCGGGGGCCGACACAAACAAAATGATAAGTTTCGAAATTCCTGTTTTTGAGCCGGGCACGTATACATTTTCGGCCGATATCAAACTTGACCCCGAAGATTACTCAGAAAATCCGGCCGTCGATATCTGGTTCTACCATGACGACGGCACCGAAACGGTCCACCGTGAACGGTTTGGCCGCGTCACGATAATCAAGGACGGAAGGTCCAGGCATGTTACAGTTACCGGCGTGCTGACTCATGCCTTTATCACCCATATCAGGGGACGGGTGCTCGATATGAGCAACCCTGAAGAAGACGGCGAAAGGCATGCGGAAGTTCGCAACATTTCACTGACAAGAACCGCGAGCCGGGGATTGATCAGGGATTAAAACCGCGACAATCATGCCCAGGATCGCTGCCAGCCTTGTTTGTCCCGTTTCCTCTCCTCCCCTTAAAAATGCCGTTGTCACTCTCGATCAGAACGGGGTCGTTCTTTCCATTGAGGGGGGCTCTGCCCGTTTCCGTGAGAGGGCCGGAGTGGAGTTTTACAGCGGCATACTGATACCCGGCATGGCTGATGTATTTTGCGGCGGAAGGGAAAGCTCATGGCTGATGAC
>SKQJ01000390.1 GCA_007119075.1 Bacteroidales bacterium
CGATGTACATAAGGAGCATGGAAGTAGTGTATGAGGATGATGAAAGGCTGGTCTTCCCGGGGGGCAATGAATTCAGGAATTTTGACACTAAAAATCTCAGGTACCGTACTGAGTTCATACGGAATATTGACTTTTCGGGCGGCATGTACCATGTGGAGCTCCATCCTGCCCGGTCGCGCGAATATGTCAGGTATTTTTCCCATCAGGACATTAACGGGAGATACCTTATAAGGAATGAAGAGGGCCGGAACCCTTCGGTAGATGCCGACTATGTCATGGTTTATTTTACGCTTCCGTGGAATGAGCCCCTTCACAACGGAAATGTCTACGTGCTGGGTGCGCTCAGCGACTGGAATTTCTATGGAATGAACCAGATGTCCTACAATCATTCGGCCAGGGCCTATGAACTCACTATGCTTCTCAAGCAGGGTTATTACAATTACCAGTTCGCGTTCGTGGAAGAAGGAGAAAAGACCGCAGATGCCTCCGTTTTCGAAGGCAATTTTCGCGAGACCGAAAACGAGTATTTTATAGCCGTGTATCACCGTCAACCCGGAAGCCGGTTCGACCGGCTGGTAGGCACCATGCACATTAACTCAAGAGGGGCGGGCGCACCGCGGCCCGGCCTTTTCTGAAAGCACCGCCTGATCTGCCGGGCATAACGGGCGGGCGCACCGCATCCGGGCCTTTTCTAAAGACCCCGCCTGATCTGCTCCCGGATCGTAAGGGCGCAACGTATCCGGGCCTTTTCTAAGGCACCGCTGAATATGCTGCCCGGATCGTGCGGGCACGCCACATCGGCACCCGGGAGGTTCTCATTTTAGCGGCGGGCTATCCGCATCGGCACGGAGGAGGCTATCCTTTTGGCGGCGGGCTATCCACATCGGCACCCGGGAGGTTCTCATTTTGGCGGCGGACTATCCGCACCGGCACGGAGGAGGCTATCCTTTTGGCGGCGGATTATCTTCATGGAGGCGGCTATCCTTTTTGGTTATAGAGATTATCGACGGTTTCCCGGAGGAATTCCCCGAATCCTTCGGCAAATTCCTTTCGCTTCAGCGCAAATTCGACCGTGGTTTTCAAAAAGTCCATTTTATTGCCTATATCATAACGTTTCCCCTCGATCAGGGAGGCGATAATGCCTTCTTCCTTCAGAAGGATCTGCAGTGCATCGGTGAGCTGAATCTCGTTTCCCTTGCCCCGGGGAGTTTTTTCCAGTGCCCGGAAAATCGCGGGAGTCAGAACATAACGACCGGCTATGGCCATATTGGAAGGGGCCTGTTTGCGACCAGGTTTCTCTATAAGCTGGTTTAGCCTGATGACCCTGTCACTGAGCTTGTCTCCCCCGACGATACCATATCTTGACACATTTTCCGGTGGAACGGTTTCCACAGCGATAACAGTCTGTGAATACTGCTCGTAAGCGTCAATAAGCTGCTGGGTTACGGGAATGACCGAATCGATAATAGTATCGCCCAGAAGCACCGCAAACGGTTCGTGTCCGCAGTGGAACCTGGCATGATAAATGGCATCTCCCAGGCCGTTCAGTTCCTTCTGGCGTATAAAGTGGATGTTGGCCATGCTTTCAATATGCCTTAACTGAGTATACAATACTTCATCCTCCTTTTCCTGCAGCCGTGATTCGAGTTCGAAATTTTTATCAAAATGATCTTCGATCGAGCGTTTCCCCTTTCCTGAGATAATAAGAATATCTTCTATTCCCGAATCTACACATTCCTGTACAACATACTGGATGACAGGTGTATCGATAATAGGCAACATTTCCTTGGGCTGTGCCTTGGTGACCGGCAAAAATCTGGTTCCCAGTCCGGCGGCCGGGATAACTGCTTTTTTGATCATTGCTTTACATTATTATGGGTTTGATAACTCTGGCATTTACTTTTTGTAAATTTACTATTAACCTGCGTAGCATTTCATCATCTTCATACATTCCGATAATGGCCCCGCCGGAGCCTGAGAACTTGGCAGAAGCGCCGCACTTTCTTGCCGTCATGACCAGTTCCATATTGCTGCCGGAAATCTTCATTATCGTGGAGCGTAAATCAAAGTTCCGGTCAATCAATTCGCTCAGCTTATTATAATCGCTTTTGAGAATTGCTTCCCTGCCCTGTTCGGCGACTTCGGCAAGCTCTTTCAGAGTTCCGGTTACCAGGACGTCGCCCTTTTCATATTTTTCACGGATATTGTTCAAAACCGCCCCCGAAACCTTGCCTAGCTCAACCTTATAAGCAAGGTAGAGCTTCGGCAAAAGAGCCGGATCGATCCTTGCGTACTGGCCAAAACCGTTTTTTTCCAGGAAGCTCCTGTCGAAATCCATGAAAACACAGCCTTCATAAACCTGTATTACCCGATCCTGCAAGCCGGCATTGATCCCAAGCTCTTCGCTCTCTGCCTTCAGGATAAGCGTCGGAAGTATATGCACCGGAATATCCACCTCATAAAACTGCATCAGAGCCTTCATTGTAGCGGTGATAATGGCGCTCGATCCGGCCAGTCCGACCTGCCTGGGTATGGATGAACGATACCGGATGGTGAAATTTCTGCCGCCGGTCCTGATACCAGTCGATTCGCAATACTCCACGAATTTCTTGATGGCTGCTTTGATAAGCCTCGTTCCCCCATAGTAACCGGACAGCTTGACGCTGTCTACCAGATGGTAAATATTGCGAAAGGTATTTCTGTCGTCCTCCATTTCTTCGATCCTCAGCTCGGGAGATTCATAAAGCGAAACCGAGGCACCGAAATTCCTGACAATAATCGAGATGGTTTTTCCGAAATACCCGTCAGACGGATTCCCGAGCAATCCCGCACGGGCATAAGCCCTTGATTCAATTATCATAAATATATTATATAAATTTTCTGTTAATCATATATTCCAGGTATTCCGTCAGGAAAGCTCAGCTTAAGAACATATGCGGGCTCTTCGGCCGGCTTTTCGGGCAGAAATATGTTCAATGCCCTTTCATCCTGACTATATTCAAGCGATATGTATTCACCCGTGACCGGACCGAGCAA
>SKQJ01000312.1 GCA_007119075.1 Bacteroidales bacterium
AAAAAAGAGGCTGCCTTCAGCGAATAAGCGGTGAAGGCGTGTTTCCCTGTGGTTGCAGCCGAACCAAAAAAAGAGGCTGCCTGCAACAGACAGCCTCTTCCGGAATCCGGGCAGGGATGTATAAGGCGTTACGCCTTTTTTAATCTTTCCGATACTTCTCCCCAATCAATCACGTTCCAGAACGCAGAAATATAGTCGCCTCTTCTGTTCTGGTACTTCAAATAATAGGCATGTTCCCACACATCAATGCCCAGGATCGGAGTGCCCTTTTCCCCGGAAGGGACAACATCCATCAGAGGGTTGTCCTGGTTCGGTGTCGATGTCACCATCAGATTGCCGTTTCTTGCTACCAGCCACGCCCAGCCCGAGCCGAACCGGGTGGAGGCGGCACTGGAAAATTTCTCCCGGAATGAGCCGAATGAGCCGAAATCACGTTCTATGGCAGAGAGCAAATCGCCCTTGGGTTCGCCTCCCCCCCTTGGCGACATGATCTTCCAGAACAGATCATGGTTAAAATGGCCGCCGCCGTTGTTCCTTACCGCGACAGGAAAATCGGAGATGTTCTCCATTATCGATACCAGGGACCTCCCTTCGCCCGATCCCTCAAGTGCCTGATTCAGGTTATTCACATAGCCTGCATGATGCCTGCTGTGATGGATCTCCATGGTTTTAGAGTCAATGTGGGGCTCGAGAGCGTCATAAGCGTATGGAAGCCTGGTGAGCTCGTACTTTTCCTGCTCCCGGAAAGCTCCCGTGGCCGGAAGGGCCGGTTCATCATAGCCCGCCCTTGAAATAAGCGGATATGAGAATAGACCTGCCATGCCGGTCAGGCTTGTTTTTAAGAAAGTTCTTTTATCCATGACGGATGGTTTTAAAAATGAGTTAATAATTTATTCAGTTTCTTTAAAAACAACAGAATATAGCTTTATTTGTTCAAATCTGTTTATACTCCTTTTTCTCATGCTTAAACAATACAGGCAGCCCGGGATCCTTGCCTGGTGTTTTCGTTTGTCAGCAAAAACCCGCCCCCTCTGATAAATAACCGGTTATTTATGGAAAACGGCCTTTTTTTGTAACCTAAATCCTTTCGGCATCGTTAATTAGAGTATTAAAAAGCGATGCAGATCAAACATCTATGCCAGGCTTATTGAAAGATTATATTTTATGAATTATTGGATATGACGAGGATCAGGCGATTTTCTGTTTGTTTGTTTTTTCTGGTTTTTTTCTTTTTCGGTCTCAGGGGACAGGACCCTCAATTTTCGCAGTTCTATGCAAATCCCTTATATCTTGCCCCTTCTTTTGCAGGACTGACCGAGGGAAGCAGGATCGGCGCAAATTACCGGAACCAGTGGCCGCAGCTGCCCGGAAAATTTGTTACCTATACCTTCTCATACGATCACTGGTTTGACAATTTCAACAGCGGTGCAGGTATTTTGCTGCTGCGCGACCAGGCCGGAAGCGGGAATCTGCGGACTACAAACATCGGGGTACAGTACGCTTATGATTTCCCCATTAACCAGGAATGGCATATGAGGCCGGGAGCTCATTTTTTTTATACGGAACGGGCTATTGATTTTGACAAGCTGATCTTCAACGATCAGCTCACTCCCGGGGGACAAAGACCCACCAGTATAGAAGTCCCTCCGCTCAGCAGGAGGGGGGGGATAGATTTTTCAGCCTCTGCCATGGTGTATTCTGCGCAATACTGGCTTGGTTTTGCAGTCGACCACATGCTCAGGCCCAACCATTCTCTGTATGAATTCGAGGGAGAAGATTTTTTCAATGCATTTGTTCCCGTAAAATATTCCGTTTTCGGCGGAACTAAGTTTACCGTCACCGGAAGGACTATCAGAAGGCTTGAGGAGAGCCTCCAGATGGCATTCCTTTACAAACAGCAAGGGCCGTTCAACCAGCTCGACCTCGGACTATACTGGTATAAGAGCCCGCTGGTTCTCGGCGCCTGGTACCGCGGACTTCCCGGTTTAAGCACCGGGGGACAGGATGCGGTGATATTTCTGCTCGGATACAAGATCGATCAGTTTAATATAGGCTACAGTTTTGATTTTCCCATATCCCATCTGCTGGGATCAACCAGGGGGGCCCATGAGATTTCGCTTACCTATTCATGGACTTCTATCCGTATTCCCAAAAAGCCGAGAATGATCCCCTGCCCGGAATTCTGATCTTTTTTTCAGACCTTTTCCGGGGTACCTGACTTTTTAACTTTCTTTATAATTGCTTCAGTTTTTTTTGGTTGCGATTTCAATAAAAATCTTGTACGTTTGTGCACTTTCCGTGCAGCAATAATCTTCCTGCAACGGTATATGTATTTTTGGTTTTTATTCGTTTACTTATTTCGTTTAGTATCTCGTTTACTTATTTCAATAAATAAATTATCCCGATGAAGAATGTATCGTTGATTGCCAATGTCGTGCTTGGTGCAGCCGTAGCGGTGCTCTATGTATTGCATTTCACAGCGGCAGGAACACCTGAGATTGCCAGTAATGAACGGATTGAACGGGGCGAATACCTGCCGTCTTCAACAAACATTGTTTATGTCAATTTCGACACCCTGCTGAATAATTATGACATGTTCTTCGATCTGCAGAAGGAATTTCTTGCAAAGCAGCAGAAGCTGGAGGCAGAGCTTACCCGCAGCTCGCGTTCCTATGAACGGCAGGTAGGCGATTTCCAGGATAAAGTCCAGAAAGGGCTTGTTACCCGTTCCGAGGCCCAGCAGCTGGAAATGCAGCTTATGCAGCTTCAGCAGGAGCTCATCGGACAAAGGGATGAATTTACCCAGGAACTCATGGAGGAGGAGCAGGTAATGAACAGGAGGCTGCAGCACAGCATCTATGACTTTCTTGAAGAATACAACAGCAATCACAATTATCAGTATATATTGAGCCACTCCTTCGGAGGCCCTTTTCTTTACACCTCCAGAGACCTGAATATCACAAGGGAGGTGCTTGAGGGGCTCAATAAAAAGTACAGGGAAAACAAGAGATAACGGATGGCCTGCCATGGGCTTTGCCACATCTTACCTTCAGCGTCACAGCTATTTCGGGCCCTTTATTCCCGTTCCGCCCCGGGACAGCACCTCGTTGATCGTGGTCATACCCTGTTACAATGAGCCCGGTATTCTTGATTCTATTGTTTCGTTGTACAAGGCAGCCCGGCCCTCCTTTCCGGTCGAGGTGATAGTCGTGGTTAATTCTCCGCTGGGAACTGACAGGGCAGCCGTGCTTCAGAACGAAAGAACCCTCCATCAGGTCAGCCGCTGGAGCGCACAGCATTCCGATCCTGATTTTGCAGTTCACGCAATCGACGTGCCTCCTTTCCCGGTAAAGCATGCAGGTGCCGGATTTGCCCGGAAAACCGGGATGGATGAGGCGGCTGGCCGGTTTGATCTCCTGAACAACGAAAGAGGAATAATAGCCTCGTTCGATGCCGATTCTACATGTGATCCGAATTATTTTACTGAACTAGAAAAATGCTTTTCCGATGACCGGACAAACGGGTGCACCGTTCATTTCGAACACCCCCTGCACCACCCCGGGAACCCGATACTCAATAATCCTATTGTGAAATATGAGCTGTATCTCAGGTATTTTGTCGAGGCTATGAGATATTCAGGTTTTCCCTGGTCGTTTCACACAATCGGAAGCTGTTTCGCTGTTAATTCGGGTGTTTATGCACGGCAGGGAGGAATGAACCGGAAGAAGGCAGGCGAGGACTTCTATTTTTTGCACAAGCTGTTTCCGTTGGGAAATTTCACCGAGCTCAATTCCACAAGGGTAATTCCTTCAGCCAGGATATCCGACAGACTGCCCTTCGGGACCGGGGCGGCAATGAGAAGGCTTCTGGGAACCCATGGTGAGCTGCCGACATATCCGCCGGAATCTTTTGAAGAGCTGTCGGATGTTTTCGGTGCCATTGAAGCTTTTTACCGGGCGGATGACAATGCCATCAGCGATATTACAGGGCATTTCTCGCCCTGCATGCTCGAATACCTTGCCCTGAAGGGTTTCGCTGAGGCCGTTGTGCAGGCAAACAATAATTCGGCAAGCCCGGGAGCTTTCAGGAAAAGATTTTTTATCTGGTTCAACGGCCTTCGGATTCTCCAGTATCTGAATTTTGCCCGTAGCCATGGCAGACAGGACCTTCCTGTGTCGGAGGCTGCGGGGGCGCTTCTTGAGAGAAAGGGTTTGATTCCGGAAAAAACGGAAACAGGCCTGCTGTTCCAATACAGGACAATGCAAAGGGAAAAAGCATGGAAATGCTGAGATCAGTCCTCGAACTCAATGATGAATATATCTTCGTTGGTGCGTTTCATCAGGTATTGTTCCCGGGCGAATTTTTCAAGGTTATCGCTGTCGGTTTTAAGTTCCTTAAGGCGGGTTGAGTCACGGGTGATCCTGGTTTTAAAATACTCTTTGTCCCTTTCAAACTGACGGATCTCCCTGGCACTGATGAATCGGTCCACCAGGTTGTTGCGGTCAAAAAAAAGGATCCATACAAAAAAAACAATCAGCGTGAGAATGAATTTGTTTTTAAGATAAGGGAGTATTTTTTTCCAGATTCTCATTGTTGAACCTTGTCAGCGGGTTACATGCAAAAATAAGACAAAAAACGCACAGTATTGCCCGTTCCCCTATCTTTTTATCAACATCAAAGGGTCAATCATCTTCAAGATGGGGATAGCGGTAATCCTCCGGCGGCAGAAATGATTCTTTTATGGTGCGCGGAGATACCCAGCGGTACAGGTTCAGGATCGAGCCCGCCTTGTCGTTGGTGCCTGAAGCCCTGGAGCCTCCGAAAGGCTGGTGGCCCACCACCGATCCGGTGGGCTTGTCATTTATATAGAAATTTCCTGCAGCATTTACCAGTTTGCTTCCGGCAAGACTTATTGCGCTCCTGTCCCTTGCGAATACAGCCCCGGTAAGCCCGTAAACAGACGTGCGGTCAATCAGATCGAGCGTCTCTTCATATGCGTCATCCTCGAAAACGTATATAGTAAGGATCGGGCCGAATAACTCATGTATCATGGTAAAATAGCAGGGATCGGTGGTGAGGATGACAGTGGGTTCGATAAAATAACCCTTGGTTTTGTCATAGCCTCCTCCGGCAATTATTTCCGCTTCATCGCTTTTCTTGACTTTTTCGATTACCTGTGTCAGTTTGGTGAATGCAGGTTCATCGATCACTGCGGTAATGAAATTTCCAAAATCTAAAGGTCCGCCGCTTTTGAAAGAGCTTATCTGACCCATCATATGGTTCCTTACTTCGCCCCAGACTGACCTTGAGATATAAGCGCGCGAGGCGGCAGAACATTTCTGACCCTGGTATTCGAAAGCGCCTCTTGAAAGGGCTGTGGCCACCTGTGCAGGTTTTGCGGAAGCATGGGCCAGAACAAAGTCCTTGCCCCCGGTTTCTCCGACAATTCTGGGGTACGAGCGGTAAAGATGCAGGTTGTTTCCGATAGTTTTCCAGATAGTCCTGAAGACTCCGGTCGATCCTGTGAAATGGATCCCCGCAAAATCCCTGTGGGAAAAGATAATGTCGCCGGCTACAGGCCCGTCTGCATAGACCAGGTTGATAACCCCGTCGGGAAGGCCTGCCTCCCTAAGGACATCCATGATGACCCTTGCCGAATATACCTGGGTGTTGGCCGGTTTCCAGACCACCACATTGCCCATCATCGCAGGTGCGGTGGGCAGATTGCCTGCAATTGCGGTGAAATTGAAAGGACTCAGGGCAAAAACAAAACCCTCCAGAGGCCTTTGTTCGATACGGTTCCAGGCATCCGGTGTCGATTTGGGCTGATGCATGAAAATTTCAGTCATATACTGGACATTGTACCTGAGGAAATCAACAAGCTCGCATACGGCGTCTATTTCGGACTGATACACGGTTTTCGACTGACAGAGCATGGTGGCGGCATTTATTTTCGAACGGTATGGCCCTGCAATCAAACTGGCTGCCTTGAGGAATACAGCTGCCCGGTCCCTCCATGGCATAGCAGCCCATTTCCGGCGTGCCTGTAAAGCCGCGTTAACTGCCATTTTAACATGTTCTGCCTCTCCATGATGAAAATAGCCGAGAGTGCGCGAGAGTTCATGCGGTGGGGAAATCCTTATTCTGTCACCCGTTCGGACCTCCCTTCCTCCTATATACATAGGGATGTCTTCCTCGCGCGACAAGGCGCGTTCAATTTCATTGCGGAGCTCCTCCCTTTCAGGGGTGCCGGGGGCATATGTCATGGGAGGCTCGTTAATTGCCTCCGGCACTGAATAAAGTCTCTGCTGCATAATAAATCATGTTTTTAAGGTAAAAGGCAATGATCATTTTTCCTACAAGAGGGAACAACATATACTATATTTTGTTGAATTTTTTATGCCGGGAAGTTATACGAATGACCATGTAAAATATGATTTGTCTGAGAAACGCGGATCGGACCGGGCTAATCGAACAGTCCGGGAAGGTAAAGGGATAGAGCAGGGATATAGGATACCAGCAGCAGCACAACGATGCTTATCAGCAAAAAAGGAAGACCTGCCTTTGCCACTTTCTCCAGGGGAACCTTGCCGATACCTGAGGCTACAAAAAGGCAGACCCCCACAGGCGGGGTGTTTAGGCCGATTATCAGGTTCAGCACTGCAATCACGGAGAACTGGATAGGATCGATGCCGGCAAAAACCGCCACCTTGAGCAGGATTGGATAGACGATCAGCAAGGCGGCGATGGTTTCCATGAACGATCCGATTATAATAAGCAGGATATTGATCATCAGCAGGAGCAGGAACTTATTTTCGGTAATCGAAAGCAGAAGGTCTGCAAGGCCCTGGGGTACCTGTTCGCTTACCAGTATCCAACCGAACAGATTGGCAAAACCCACAAGTATCATTAAAGAGGCGGTAGTGCCTGCAGAGTTCTTCATAACGGCGGCTATGCTTTTCCAGTTAAGCGTCCTGTAAAAAAATGTCCCGATCAGCAGGGCATAAAGCACGGCAATAACAGAGGCTTCGGTGGGAGTGAAGAGCCCTCCGATTATCCCGAAAAGTATAATGAAGGTCATCAGCAAGGCCCAGAAAGCATGGATTAGGCTTTTTCCGCGCATGCGCCACGAGGCCTTGGCTTGTTTGGGATGGTTCCTTTTTTGGGAAATGATCAGGGAAACCATCATCAATCCCATGGCCAGCATAAGTCCGGGAACAGCCCCGGCCAGGAAAAGCTTGCCTATCGAGAGGCCGGTCAGCGAGCCTGCAATGATCATCGGGAGACTGGGAGGGATGATAGGTCCGATGGTCGAGGAGGCCGCCGTAACGGCACAGGCGAAATCCGCCTCATACCCCTCTTTCTTCATGGCAGGGATCATAACCGACCCGATCGAAGCGGTGTCGGAGATTGCCGTGCCCGAAATTCCCGAAAAGACCATCGATGCCCCGATATTCGCCAGCGACAGTCCGCCCCGGATGTGTCCGACCATATTGTTGCAGAACCTGATTATCCTGTCGGTCATCCCGCAGCCGTTCATCAGGTTTCCCGCAAGGATAAAACCGGGAATGCTGAGAAGGACGAAGACGTCAATGCCTGAATACATCTTGAGGGGCACCGTTATCAGGGGGTATCCGGCCGTAACCAGGTATGCCAGGGTCGATAATCCCAGTGCGAAGGCTATCGGGAAACGAAGCAGCAGCAGGAGGAAAAACAGCAGGAAAAGAAGCCAGACCATAATTATTTGCGTTTTAGCTCCCTGAGGTACCGGTAAAGACTCTCCAGGGTGAAAATAAAAATTGCCATCCCTATAATTACCATGCTGAAAAAAACCAGTCCCATAGAAACCTGCAGTGCGGGCGATTTCTCATCCATCCCCAGGCGCACAAAATCAAGGCTGTAAATGATCAGTATGACAGAGAAAAGAATAACTGCCGATTCCGTAAAAATATGAAGGACTCTTTCATTCTGCGGCGAAAGGTGTTTGCCGATAAGATCCAGCCTTATGAAATCCCCCCTGGCGATTCCCGTGCCGGTACCGAATGCCACCGAATAAATGAAAAAAATCCTGGCAGCCTCCTCAGTCCAGTGAGGCGCAGCATCCAGGAAAAACCGGGAGAATACCTGGATGACCACTGCGGCGATCATTCCGGCAAGACTGATGACAGAACCGGCAGCAAAAAGCCGGTGAACCGGTAGAAGGAAACTGATCCTGTTCATGTTATTTTGTCCGGCGAAGCCTGATGGGGCTTCATCAGGAAATTTTAATTAGTTGGTATGATGGATCATAGATTAATTATTGAATTTAGCGTGTCCTGGCACATGGGTGATGCATCGGATTGCAATTCTATTATCCTCTGATAAAGCTGCCTGTATTCCCGGGGTATTATATCCAGCACGGCGGCACCGGCCATCTGCCGGAACGCTTCGATATCGGGTTCTATAAATGTCATGCCCCTGTCTTCAAGCTGTGTGCGCAGAAACTCCTCCTGCTTCCTGAATTCCCTCCGGTGGTATGCCTGCATCGCTTCTCCCGCTTCAAGGATCATTGCCTGCAGGTCGGCCGGAAGCGCCCTGAACTTCTTTTCCCCGATTACCACGTATGTCCAACCGGTCACATGACCGGTAAGGTTGAGATATCTCTGTACCTCGAAAAATCCTGCACTGTATATCAGCGCAAAGGGATTCTCCTGTGCTTCCACCGTTCCCTGCTGAAGCGCGGTAAAAACTTCCGAGAAAGTCATGGGGGTAGGCTTTGCCCCCAGGGCCTGCCAGACCCTCACGAAAAGAGGGACGTTGGGCACCCTGAGCACCATCCCGTCAAGGTCGGCCGGGCTGTGCACGGGCCTGTTGGAGGTCAGGTGGCGGGGACCGCGTTCAAAATAGGCCAGGGGGCGGAGGCCTATTGTTCCTGTCATCTCGCGGGTAATTTCGCGGCCGATATCACCCTCTACGACCATCCTGAGATGGTCGGAATCCCTTATCAGGTAGGGGATTGCAAGAAAGGCTGTAATTGGTGCCCAGTTTTGCATGCTTTCGGCCGTAATGGTTATTTCGGATACCCCGGCCCGCAGGCTTCGGATCATGTCCAGTTCGCCCCCCAGCTGTTCGGAGGGATAGACCCTGACTTCAATGCGTCCCCCGGAAATCGAGTCCAGCTGGCGGGCAAAATACATGGCCGATCTGTGCCACACATCCTGCTCGTTTGCCTGGTGGCCGAATTTCAGGACATATTCGGGGCTTTCGGCAGGCTTCTGGCAGGAGCCTGCCAGTAAAATCAATGCTGCCGCGTAAAGGTGTATCACTATCCCCTTCATAATCAAGCCTTTCGTTGAAGCCGGCAGGCGGAGGCCTACCCTCCTGATATCAGATGCAGCACCATCACGTTGTCTCCCTCGTTGATAAGCGCAGAATCGTAATCATGCTTTTTAACAAGCTGGTTGTTGACTTTAACAACCAGCATTTTGAATGTAAAATTCTTTTCTTCAAGCAGCTGGCTAACGGTCATCGTGCTTTTTCCGAATTCCTCTTCCCTGTTGTTCAGCGTTATCTTCATCTCCCCTCCCTTAATTATACTGGAAATTGTTTTTATTTTTACTGTTGTAACCCTGCGGGCAAAGTCCCGGCAATGATCCAGCTCCGGTATGCAATTATATAAAAGAATACTCAAAATATCAGGAATTATTTTATTAATCGTTCTATTCGCGGCGGTGCTTGCCGTGCGCCACATAGCCACAAGGTCCCTGCCGGATTATAACCGGGATATATTCCTTGAGGGCCTTTCGGCGGAAGTAACCGTTACAAGGGACGGTTCCGGGGTCCCGTCAGTTTATGCCCAGCAAGAGCGGGATCTGTACCTTGCGGTAGGATATGTGATGGCCCAGGACCGGCTCTGGCAGATGGATCTGTTGCGACGGGCAGCTGAAGGAAGCCTGTCGGAAATTTTCGGGGAGGAATTAGTTGAGGCAGACCTGCTGGTACGATCGTTGCGGCTGCCTGAAAAATCGGCCGCGGTACTTTCCCGAAGCGACAAAGAAGTTGTCTATGCACTTGAAGCTTTTGCCTGCGGGGTGAATCAGTTTATAAGAAACAACAGGAACCGGCTGCCGCCTGAGTTCGCGATACTTGGTTACAGCCCCGGAGAATGGAAGCCCCTGCATTCGGTAAACCTGATGGGATATCTGGCATGGGAGGCAGGCGGTGAATGGTCGACCCTGATCATTCTCGAGCGGCTCCGCCAGAGGGTCGATGAAAAGAGGTTTAATGAGCTGGTGCCGCGGCTAGAACTTCACAGGAGCTTCGTGCACCCGCGGGTCGGCGCAGCCGGGACACGAATGAATTCAGGTTTGCTGGATCCGGGTGCGCGAAGTCCCGGCACTGGCGTGTTCAGCGGCAGCAACAGCTGGGTCGTGTCGGGCAGCAGGAGCGTCACGGGCAAACCCTTGTTTGCCCATGATATGCACCTGTTTTTCATGGCCCCCGGAACCTGGTACCAGATGCACCAGGCGGTAGATGGCCGGCTCAACGTGACAGGAGTCGTGCTGCCCGGACAGCCCCTGGTTATCTCGGGTCACAATGAGGACATAGCATGGGGAATGACCAGCGCAATGGTCGACGACGTAGATTTTTACAGTGAAACCATAAACCCGGAAAACCCCCTTCAGTATAGATTCAACGGTGAATGGAGGGATATGGAGGTGCGGACCGAGCTTATTAAAACAGGCAAAAACAGTTCGGTAGAAAAAGCGCTCCGCTTCACCCACCGCGGCCCCGTGATCTCAGATTGCCATGATCCGGGCGAAGGGACAGTTTCCATCAGATGGATCGGCAATGAATACAGCAACGAGCTGCAGGGAACCTATTATCTAAACAGGGCAGGCAACTGGAAGGAGTTCCGCGAGGCGGTCAGCAACTTTATTTCCATAAGCCAGAACATTACATATGCAGATACCCGGGGCAACATCGGCATCCAGACCGCGGCGGGCATTCCCCTGAGAAAGGGAGCTTCGGAGTTTGTTGTTCCCGGAGATGATATTTCATACGAATGGCAGGGCATCGTGCCCTTCAGCGAGCTGCCTTATACATTCAATCCCCCGGAAGGCTATGTAATTGCGGCAAACAACCGTACGGTTCCTGACGATTATCCTTATTATATCGGCCGCTGGTTCGATACACCGAACCGCTATGACAGGATCAGGGAGATGATTGACGTCGACCGGCTGCTCTCGGCCGCTGATTTCACGGTCATGCTATGTGACAAAAAATCGGTTCTTGCCCGCAGAATGATTCCGTCTCTTCTGGGCGAACTCGACAAGATGGAACAGCTCTCTCCCGGCCAGCT